>JAGXIN010000062.1 GCA_024635575.1 Flavobacteriia bacterium | reverse complement strand
GTATCGATTCTGCTTTCTTTTTTTACTCATTTTAATGAGTTGTAACCATAAAACCGTAACTAAAATGCCTGAACATAAATTTACCAACAGCCTTATAAAAGAAACAAGTCCTTACTTGCTGCAACATGCTCACAATCCTGTAGATTGGCACGCTTGGAATAAAGAAACCTTGGAACTTGCCAAAAAAGAAAACAAATTATTGTTAATTTCTATAGGCTATTCTTCGTGTCATTGGTGTCATGTGATGGAACATGAAAGTTTTGAGAATGAAGAAGTGGCAGCGGTGATGAATAAATATTTCATTAGCGTTAAAGTAGACAGGGAAGAACGTCCCGATGTAGATCAGGTATATATGAATGCCATACAATTAATTACCGGCAGAGGTGGCTGGCCTTTAAACTGCGTGGCTTTACCTGATGGAAGACCCATTTGGGGAGGAACTTATTTTCCCAAAGACAACTGGATAAGCGCTCTGGAGCAATTGGCAAAATTATATAAAGAAACACCGGAAAAAGCTGTAGAATATGCTGAAAAATTAACTGAAGGCGTTATAAATTCGGATTTGTTGGCGTTCAATACAAAAAAAGAAGCATTTACCGTGACAGATTTAGACAATGCCGTAAAGGAATGGAAAAACTATATGGATTTAGATTTGGGAGGAAGAAAAGGAGCGCCGAAGTTCCCGATGCCAAATAATTATCAATTTTTGCTGGCTTATGCCGTTCGTTCAGGGAATGATGAAGTTTTAAATTATGTGAATACTTCACTCACAAAAATGGCTTATGGCGGAATTTACGATCAAATTGGGGGAGGATTTTCACGATATTCGGTTGATGCAAAATGGCATGTGCCTCATTTTGAGAAAATGCTTTATGACAACGGGCAATTGGTGAGTTTGTATGCTGAGGCTTATCAGGCCACAAAAAATGAATTGTATAAAAAAACAGTATATCAAACTTTGGAATTTATTGCAAGGGAGCTCACCACGAAGGAAGGTGCTTTTTATTCTTCATTAGATGCCGACAGTTTGAATGATGAAGGTAAATTGGAAGAAGGTGCTTTTTATGTTTGGACCCAAAATGAATTAAAAACTGTTTTAGGAAAGGATTATGACTTATTCGCCGATTATTTTAACATAAATTATTACGGACTTTGGGAACATGAGAATTATGTATTGATCAGGAAAAACAGTGATTTCGAAATTGCAAATAAACATGCAATTTCAATAGCTGAACTTGAAAATAAAGTCGTTTCCTGGCAAGAAACATTGCTGAAGGAACGCGCAAAAAAAGAAAGACCAAGGCTTGATGACAAATCTTTAACTTCCTGGAATGCCCTTATGCTGAAAGGTTATGTTGATGCCTACACCGTTTTTAATGAACCTCGTTTTTTAGTGGCTGCCATAAAAAACGCGACATTTATTTATACAAAACAATTACAGGAAGACGGAAATTTAAATCACAGTTATAAAAATGGAAAAAGCACCATAAATGGTTATTTGGAAGATTATGCTACAGTAATTGACGCTTACATTGCTTTATACGAAGCCACTTTTAATGAAACTTGGTTAACGGCAGCCAAGCAATTAACCGATTATACTTTTGATCATTTTTTCGATGCAGAACGTTCCATGTTTTACTTCACTTCAAATATGGATGCCAATTTAATTGCGCGTAAAATGGAAATTGAAGACAATGTAATGCCAGCTTCAAACTCAATTATGGCTAAAAATCTGTTTAAGTTAAGTCATTATTACTCTAACAGCTATTACCTTAAAGTGAGTGATCAAATGTTGCAGAATGTAAAAGAAAGAACCCAACAATATGGTTCAGGATATTCCAATTGGCTGCAATTGGGTTCAAATTTTGTTGGTGAATATTATGAAATAGCCATTTCTGGAAAAGATGCCTTAAATCAACTTAATGAAATTAATGAGCACTATATTCCGAACAAATTAATTGCGGGAAGCACAAAAAAAAGCAACATTCCTTTATTGAAAGATCGCTTTAGTGAAAAGGAAACCCTTATCTACGTTTGCGTAAACTCAACGTGTAACCTGCCTGAAAAGGAAGCGAAAAAAGCGCTGGAGCAACTAAAAATTAAATTCTGATATGAAAGCAATTCAAATTTTCTTTGTTGCCTTGGTGGCTTTTGAACATATTTATTTTATGATTTTGGAAATGTTCTTTTGGGACAAACCAAAAGGTTTAAAAGCATTCGGACAAACTTTAGAAGCTGCGAAAAGCTCAAAAACTTTGGCCAGGAATCAGGGTTTATACAATGGATTTTTGGCCGCCGGACTTATTTGAGCGATTGTCAATAAAAATAATTTTGTGCAATTGGCTGTTTTCTTCTTAAGTTGCGTAGTTGTTGCCGGTATTTTTGGGGCATACACCACAAAAAATGTAAAATTATTTTATGTTCAGGCTTTGCCGGCAATTATTGGATTGTTGCTGATTTTATTTGGTAACTAAACTACTTTTTTGAAATTCCTCCTATAAATTCTTTCAAATAAAAAGGTTCAAAGTAGGCAATATCTTCAAACGCATCTTTTTTAAAATTTTCATAAGAAATGGCTGACATTTCTTTTGCTGAAGGGAATTTGTTGTCGAGATAAATCGCATTTTCATGGGTGATTATTTCCTTGCATTTTTCGGCGCCATCACCCAAAAAATAAACTTTTTGGTCATTTAAATAATCTGAAAAGGAATCTGGAGTAATAATTTCCGCATAAACTTCTCTAATTTTTTCAGTCTTATTACTAAAAACCTGACTGTAAACTTCCATTCTTCTAGCATCTAAAAGCGGAATTTTATAGCCTTTTTCAATTGAAATAGAAAGGGCTAAGGATTGTAAGGTATTTACAGAAATCAATGGAATGTCCAATGCGAAACACAATCCTTTTGCCGCTGAAACACCAATACGTAATCCTGTGTAAGAACCAGGACCTTTGCTTATAGCTATGGCATTTAAATTGGACAATTCAATTTTTGCTTCCAAAACAACTTGCTTAATTAGTTCATGTAATTTTTCGGCATGCGAATAATTACCGTCATTGATTTCCTTTAACGCAATGGTTTTGCCTTCTTTTGAAATGCTTACAGAGCAATTTTTTGTTGCAGTTTCTATGTTTAGTATCAATGCCAATTTTGTGATTTTAAAAGAGCAAAGATACTTCATTTTTATAAAAAAACATCCAACGTTTTGCGCTGGATGTTTCTCGTGAATTAAAAAAATAACAATTATTATTTCAGGACAATTGGAATGCCTAAATAATATTCTAACAATTTGGTTCTGAAAACAAAATTGTATTTTGCATTGGCCAATGACGATTGTGCGTTCACCAGCCTGTTTCTTACCTGATCAAAATCAAAAGAAGTCATCACGCCGGTATCGTAACTTACCTGGGCATTTTTGAATGATTCATTTTGCGCCAGCAACGATTTTTTTGCTGATGTATATTGGTTTAAGGCAGCTTTGGCATCGGCATAGGCTTTTTCAATGGTTTCCCTTAATTTAACTTCCTGGTCAAGTAATTGCAAAGAGGCAATTTCCCTGTTTATTTGGGCTTTTGCCACATTCGATTTTGTTTGAAATCGGTTAAAAATTGGAATGTTCAGGGAAAATCCGAAGTTGTAGCCTAAATTGTCTTCCAGCTGTTTTCCAAAACCGTTGGGAACATAAACAACATTGTCATTTTCATCTATAATTGGTCTGACATCCTTATCTCCTTGATTGTGTTGGTAAGAAGTTCCCAATCCGGCGCCAAAAGAAAGCGACGGGTAATAAGCGCCTTTTGCAATATCTACTGCTATTTCTGAACGCTCAACAGCTATTTCTGCACTTTTAATTTCAGGTAAATTTGCAACAGCAGTATTAAAAATAAAATCGGTATCATTATAAATTAAGGAAGCGGAATCAATGGTTAAAGGTACGTCCTGAATATCAAATCCTTTATACGAAACCTGTAACAATTGCGCCAAACTCAATAGGGAAAGGTCCAACGTATTTTGCGCGGTAGTCAATTGTTGCTCATTCGCGGCCGAAGTTGCTTCAGCTTCCAAAAGTGCTGTTTTTGGCTGTGAGCCAGCTTCAACCAAAACCTTAGCTTTTTCAACCTGTTTTTTGCTGATATCAATCTGGTCTTGGGCAATAATGACACTTTCTTTGTTCAGCAACACGTTTAAATAAAAATTAACGACATAGAGCATAATGCCATTTTTATTTTCTTCTAAATCAAAGCCGGCTGCTTCCAAGCTTTTTTGTACTTGCAGTAAATTATTTTTATTCCTGTTTCCGTTGTACAGCATTACATTCGAATTCAATCCGAAACTGTTTGACCGACTGTCTCTGGAAACCCGCCCGCCATAATTATCGATATATGATCCGAAATTCCAGTTTTGAGAAGCCGAAGAATTTAGAGAAGGATAAAAATTACCTTTGGCTATGGTAATGTCTTCTTCAACTAAATCTTTGCTGAGTTCTTGTTGTTTTATGGAAATATTGTGGTCTAAAGCGTAGTTGACACATTCTTGAAGTGTCCATTTTTTATCTTGGGCATTTGCATTTATAAAGAATGCCAACGCCAAAATGCTAACAATTTTTGTTCTCATTGTATATGACTGAGTTTAATAGTGATGTTGATTTTGTATATGACGACTAAAATTAATATTTGTTACACTTTTAGTCACATATAGAAATCTTAAATTTCTTCGTTTTTCTTTTTTGTTATCTTATACTTAATAATAAAAAAAAATAAAGTGGCTATTAAGATATAAGGAAATACCATTAAATATAAAATACCGGAATTTAATCCTTCAGCTTCGCTAGGACTTCCGCTTTCAACAACTGCTCTGCACATGGCGCATTGCGCATTTGCCATTTGAAGAAAAAGCAGAAATAATATGGAAAGCACGGTTTTTTTCATAGAAATGCTTATTTGTTGAATTGTTTAACTGTTTATTTGGTTATTCTTTTATAATTTAATTTTGCTTTAAGCTTAAAACTTAAAACTGAATTTAGTAATACGGTGAGATCATTAAATAAACAATGACGCCGCTGATGGCAACATACAGCCATAGCGGAAAGGTGAAACGTGCTATTTTTTTATGAAGTTCCACCTGATTTGTGATGGCTCTTACATAGGTAATCAATACAAAAGGAATTACTGCAACGGATAAAATAATGTGTGTAATTAAAATGATAAAATAAACGTTTTTTATAAGTCCTTCGCCTCCAAATTTTGTGGAATCGGATGTCATATGGTAGGCCACATAAAGCACTAAAAACAATACGGAAAATATAATGGCCGTTTTCATCAATATTTCATGCAAGCCTGTTTTTTTGTTTTTTATTGCCCAAAATGCCATCAAGAGAAGGACTGCCGTAAATGCATTTAGCGAGGCATAAATTGGCGGTAAAAAAACAGGAAGTTGCACGTCAATTTTAACGCCAAACAAAATTGCAACCGCCAAAGGAATTGCTATTGATAAAATTACAATCCATGTATTGTATTTTTTTGATGCTGTTACCATTATTCTTTTAAAAGTATTTTAATGTCTTCTTTAATTTGTTGCACGCCTTTTGGGTCAAGGCCGTCATAAAAAGCAATGGGATTTCCAAATTCATCCAATCTCGATCGAATATTTCCCTTTTTATCCACCAAAGCAAACATTCCCGAATGTTCAAAACCGCCCTCAGCATTGCTGTCTTCACCTGCATACAGGGTAAATCCGGTATTCGCCAATTCATAAATTTTATCCTGTTCGCCCGTTAAGAAATTCCAGTTTTTTAAAGTTGCACCATGTGTTTTGGCATATTCCTTTAAAATTTCAGGCGTGTCATATTTTGGGTTGATGCTGAAAGAAGCGATGCCAAAATCCTGATTTCCATAAAACTCATTTTGAATTTTCAGCATACTTTCATTCATTTTCGGACAAATGGTAGGGCAGGTTGTGAAGAAAAATTCCACAACATATACTTTTCCATCATAAAATGAATCTGAAATTAGTTTGCCGTCCTGATTGGTAAATTCAAACGAAGGAACTTTGGCGATGGTTATTAATTTTGGCGTTTTAAATCTATTTACAATTTTCGGAACCACATATATTCCAAAAATTAAAATGATAAATGCAATGCCTATATATGAATATTTTTTCATTTTTAAACTAGTTTTCTCTTTTTCTTCTTGCCTGCTTTTCAGCAGATTTTTTCAATTGGTAGTAAATAATGTCAATATCGTCTTTCATTTTATTTTTTAACGTTGAAACAGACTTCATATTATACCCATATAATTTTCCGCCTTTGGTGTCTTCATCATCTTTTCTTCCGCGCAAACGCAACTCCATATCAACAATATACGCATATTCCGAATACTCATTTTCATTTAACGTATAGGGCGTTTCAAAGCTGTTAAAGAGCAGGTTTATATTTTTTGGACTGACGTAAATAAAATGCCATTTGCTGATGTCTGTAAAGGCGGAAAGCTCTTTTATAGTTTCGCTATATTCATTTTCCAATCCCTGCGGAAGAATTGCAACCATCTGAAAAAATGGTTTTGAATAATATCGTTTGTAAATAGTTTGGTTTAAATTGAATAAACTTCCCTTGGCATTATTGATATCGCTTCCCAAAAAACAAACTATGGAAAACTTTTTGGAAAAAGAAGCCGTTGTGGTTGGAGCAACCTGTTTTAAGTCAATTACATTTTCCGTTAAAATTGGTAAATTGGAGTATTTGTAGATTCCTTTCGACAGAAAGATGTAAAATACCAAAGGCAATACGAACAGGCTAAAAAGCACCCAGAATTTTTTCATGTGATTAAAGTTAAACAAAAAAGGCGGTTAAAAACCACCTTTTTCTATTTAAAATGTTAGTAGTTCCACTTTGTAAGCGGACCTAAAACATCGTTGATGTAGCTTCCTTCAATTAACAATAATGTAGCCAAATAAATGATTAAGAAAACAGCTGTCCAAACCACTGCTCTTCTTAAACTCTTTTTTTCATCGGCCATATGCATGAAAAACCAGGTAATGTAATAGGCTTTTACCAAGGTTAAAATCAAGAAAATGATATTTAAAGGACTTGTTCCCAAAAACTTGGTTAAATAAAGTACGTCAGGTTTTATGATTCCCAAAAAAACTTCAGCAATAGTGATCACAGAAAGTATAATAAATACTTTCCAAATTAATTTTGTGTGTGATTTATGTTCTTGTGCGTGTGTCATTTCAATGTCGTTTTATGAATTAAATCAAGTAGAAGAAGGTGAAAACAAATACCCAAACTAAATCTACAAAGTGCCAATAAAGTCCTACTTTTTCAACCATTTCATAATGTCCTCTGCGCTCATAAGTTCCAACAATCACATTAAAAAATACGATGGTGTTTATGATGACTCCCGATAAAACGTGGAATCCGTGGAAACCCGTAATGAAGAAAAAGAAATTGGCAAACAATGTTTTCCCATATTCATTTACTTGCAAGTTGGCGCCCATAACCACTGTTTTTGCTTCATTTAAATAAGCCAATGCTTGATTGTGAGGGACAATGGTTTTTGTTTTTGTATCCGGGTTAATTTGCTCGGTTCTTATGGAAACTTCAGGATTCGCCTTAAAACTTTCAACAACTTCGTTTAGGGTAAAAGGAGGTATTTCGGATTCTTTCATAAACCAAACACCTTTATTTTTTGTTAGTTGGGTTCTTCCTGAATGTTTAGATTTTACAAAACTTTCTAAAGTGATCTGTTCTCCTGTAGCATCAACAAACTGAATAATTTTTCCGTCGTTTAACTCAACGGCACCATAAGTTCCGTTTATAAAATTTTTCCATTCCCAGGCTTGAGAACCCAAGAAAATTGCACCGCCAACAATGGTGAGCAACATATAAAAAGTAACTTTCTTTTTATTCATCTGATGGCCGGCATCAACTGCCAATACCATAGTTACAGATGAAAATATCAAAATAAAAGTCATTATTGCCACGTAATACATTGGTG
The DNA here is from genome assembly GCA_024635575.1 of Flavobacteriia bacterium. Taxonomy (GTDB): domain Bacteria; phylum Bacteroidota; class Bacteroidia; order Flavobacteriales; family Flavobacteriaceae; genus Lutibacter. The sequence goes on along the minus strand of JAGXIN010000062.1, from coordinate 5,104 downwards.
CATGAACGCCATGTAAAAATGGAAAGTGGGTAAAAACTTCATCGGCAATTGGCCAGGAATCATGAAATTTAAAACGCATTAAGCCATAAGCGCCCAAGAAACCAGAAAAGGTTAATGCATCAGATAAAATGAAGAACCACATCATCATTTTACCATAACTTGTACCTAATGGCTTGTTGTTTCCGCCATTCCAGGACGTTCCATCATTTTCAGTAGGAATAGTTACTTCCATAAAAGTTTGTTTTGATTTTTAGTTATAGTTTCGCCAAAAGTACATAATTTTTTATTATCTAATAAAATAGAAAAATAAAAACAAATATATCCAAAGAATATCCACAAAATGCCAGAAAATGGCGCCTAATTCCAATCCAAGTGTCTCATTGGCGGAATATTTTTTATTGAAGTGATTAAAAATAACCACCAATAACACCACAATTCCTGCCGCAACATGCAATAAATGGGTGATGCTAATTCCATAAATGAAAGATGATTTTACGGTGCTTTGTTCACCTGCAAAAAACAATCCTGAATATATTAATTCTTTAAACCCCTCAAACTGGAAAAACATAAAACCTATTCCCAAAAATAGGGTTGACAACAAAAAAATACTTGTGAGCTGTCGGTTATTTTGTTTGATAAAATATTTTGCAAGCATAAAAGTGATGCTGCTTAATATGATTAAGGAGGTACTAATATAAAAAGCCTGAGGTAAATCGAAGGAAACCCAATCGCTACGTTTTCGACTCACCACATAAGCACTAGTGAGTCCGGCAAACATCATGGTCATGCTCACCATAGAAACCCACAACATAGGTTTTGCCGACTTTCTTTTGGCTTGTTTGTATTCTTGGTCTAAAGTTTGTTTCATGAAATTGTTTAATTGTTAATCGTTGAACTGTTGATTCTTTTTTAAAGATAAATTTTAAAATTGGTAAATCAAAAATAGTACATTGTAATTTAAATTTTTAATGTAAAAATTTATCCACCACATAAATAACCTGCACCAAGGTAATGTACAATACGCTTGATAGCATTAACTGACGGGCTTCTTTATTTGTTTGGTTTTTATATAATTTAATGGCATAAAACAACATGACACCGCCCAACAAAGCGACAATAACTGCTGTGACCGGATAAATATAAAAATTTCCTGTCAATTTCAACACAGGAATCACAGAAACTATAATCAAACAAACGGTATAAATTATGATTTGCACTACCGCTTTTTTATTTTTTTGTCCCATGGGCATCAAATTAAAACCGGCTTTTTTGTATTCATCATACTGAAGCCACGCGATTGCCCAAAAATGTGGAAATTGCCAAAAAAACTGAATTAAAAATAACATGCCCGGTTCAATGGAAAAATCATCGGTTGCGGCAACCCAACCCAACATAAAAGGAATAGCCCCAGGTATGGCACCGACAAAAACCGCCAAAGGCGTTATAGATTTTAAGGGTGTGTAAACACTGGTGTATAAAAAAATGGAAATGGCGCCGAACAAGGCACTTTTCGGATTGATACTGTATAATATGGCCAAACCTAAGATGGTAAAGGAAACAGCGATGACCATGGCCATGGAAACGTGCATTCTCCCGGTAGGTAAAGGACGGTCCATAGTGCGTTTCATTAAAGCGTCGGTGTCTTTTTCAATAATTTGGTTGAAAGCATTTGAAGCCCCAACCATTAAATAGCCGCCGATAGCCAGTAAAATTAGGATTGAAACCTGAATTTTTTCAACAGCCAATAAATAACCAGCCAAGGATGAAAACACAACACTTAGGGATAAGCCAACCTTCGTCAACTGCTTAAAATCAGTAAATACTGCTGAAAGATTCACCTTTTTTGGAATAGAATTTGAAGTTATTTGCATTAAATTTATATAAAACAGTGCAAATATATTTTATTATTATAGAATTACAACCTTAAAATAAGCCGATTGAGAAAATCTTTTAAATAAAATTAAAAATAATCTTTGCGTTTAATAGAATTGTTATAAATTTGCCGTCTCATTTAAGCAATTAAATGCACGTTCTTTAGAAATGACTGCGAAAGTAGCTCAGGGGTAGAGCACCACCTTGCCAAGGTGGGGGTCGCGGGTTCAAATCCCGTCTTTCGCTCATAACTTATACCATGCAGGAGTGGTGGAATTGGTAGACACGCTGGACTTAAAATCCAGTGAGCTGTAAGGCTCGTGCGGGTTCAAGTCCCGCCTCTTGTACCAAAACCTTTGATAATCGTTTGATTATCAAAGGTTTTTTTGTTTTTAGGGGCGCCATATGGTGCGATTTTATATGTCAAATGTCATCTTGTTGCCCTTCTGTTCATTCTTCATCTAATTAATTTGAACTATATTTTATGGGATTGTAAAAAATTAATACCATAGTGTTCAACAAACAAAGGTAATACACCTCTATGCAAGTGCTATAATCTGAAAAAATACTTGAAATTTATCTCTAAAACAGTAAAAAATGATGCAAAAGCAATGCCTCATTTATTTTTTATTTTAAAAGTGTTAACTAGGTTTGATATAAGAGTATTAACACCTTCTAATTTTAAAATAAAAATAGCATTATTAAAAACAAAAACTCCTTAAAAGGAGTTTTTGAGAAGTTTTATCTATTTTTTAATGACTTATGCAACGATTACCGTTGTTGGCATTAGTTTTTTTCTTTCATATAACTTTTTACCAAATTCATTAAAGCCATTCCATGAACATTTTTAGCCATAACCACACCCTTATCATCAAGAACAAAGTTGGTCGGAATGGTCCGAACACGGATTTTTTTTAAGAACGGTGCATCATCTCCTTGCAAATCTGATGCTTGAAACCAGCCATTTGCTCCATCACGCTCTACAGCTGCTCTCCAGGCAGTCTCATCACTTTCCAAACCATAAGCAGCAATTTGTAAACCCTGGTCATGATATTCATTCCAAATAGGTACTAAAACCTCACGGTTTTCCTTTCGGCAAGGAGCACACCAGGAGGCCCACAAATCTATAATAGTGAGCTTTTTGCCTAGTAGGTCTTTAAGATAAAGTGTATCCTTTGTTAGCAAGGGAAACTTGAGGTTTGGAAATACATCTCCTACTAAAACAGGTAAATTAGAGGGATCACTTACTTTACAAAGTTGTTTTACCCATGGATGATCTGGTTGTTTTTTCTTCCATTTATTACATTGACCCACCAAAAATTCAGGAACACGTTCATAATAATTCTCTGGACTTACCCATCTTAATGCCACCAATGCCGGCATAAGGTACTGTGTGCTATTTGCAAACTCTATTAGCTTCGTCTGATATTGTAAGATAGCGTGTTCCTTTTTCAACAATTGACTTCCATCTTCTAATTTCCAATGCTTTCCTGCAAGATAGGTTTGGTAAGCTTTCTCTTTGATATCTCTTAAGTCTAACAAAGCTTTATTAATTTCTGAAGGGTGTTCAATTGAAAAACTTTTTTGAAATTCATCCAATTTGGCAGTGATTTGCAGAGGCTCTCCTAATTGCCATAGAATTGGCATATAGTTAGACCCAACTGGATCATCAGTTTGTAAATAATTAGAAGCCTTTCCGGATTGCTGTATGGCCAATTCTAACAATACAGGTTCTTTAGTTTTTGGCAAGTTGTGGAACTCAAAGCTGCCATCAGAATTTACTACAGCAGAATCTATGACTTTTCCAAAATATGAAGCCGCTACCTCCCTTAAGGTTTCAGGTTCAATTAGATAAACCTTTATGTCTTTCTTTTCTATGTCTTCTAATCTTCCTGATATATATGCCGGAGAATGACAAGCTATTAGAGTTAAGGTCATTAATATAAGGATAGTAATATTTTTTACAGGGATAGTTCTCATTTTTGTCAAATTAATGCCAAGGGTTTTGTATGATGATTTATGCGACGTAAAAATCGGAGATTTTTCCGACAGAACAAATTTTTATTGAATGTTTGTCGGTTTGTTCCAGCAATTAATTTTATACGGTATTGCCCACCGTACTTAATAACTTATAATCATTTTTTCTATAAAGAATATAAATATAAGGTCTTTTTATCTAAGGTATTCTGTATGTATAATCAAAGCTGTCAATTTACGATCACAAAAACGATAAAACTTACTTATCAATAACTTTCTGTCTACCCACAAGTGAAGTAAAAATTCCGATTACACATAAAAATGTGAAGGTAATAATAACGGCTTTGATACTTAACATAAATGAATCAAGATTGCCGGTATCAATTGTCGCATCCCCTAAAAATATATGCACAGAAAGGGCTGCAACAGCCATACTGAACATCATTCCGGTTGTTCGCATTGTTGCAACTGTTGCTGATGCAAGTCCTAAGAATCGTCTTTCTACAGAACTCATTACCGAATTTGTATTTGGTGATGAAAACAGCCCAAAACCAAATCCTAAAACCAATAAGGCAAATATAATATATGAATAGTTGGTTTCTTTGCTTATAAAGGTAAGCATTAAAAGGCCTACTGCACTTATACCCATTCCAATGGATGCAAGAATTCTAGGGTCTTTTGTATCCGATAATTTTCCTGAAAATGATGCAACAACAGCCATCACTATAGGTTGTGCAATCAAAATTAAACCTGCCTCTTTAGGCGATAAGCCTTTAACGTATTGTAAATACAAACTAAAAATGAATGTTATGGCAAATGTGGCTGCATAGTTTATAAAAGCCGATAAATTTGAAAAGGCAAACAACTTGTTTTTAAAAAACAACCGCATTTCAAAGACCGGGTTTGGGTGTTTTAACTCGTATTTTACAAAAATAATGATACCTACAATACCCGATAAAGTAAATATTATAGCTTCAGTTTTTGGTAAATGTGAAAAACCATACATCAATCCGGAAATGGAAACCATATAAATTATAGTTCCCTTAAAGTCAAATTTCCCATTGCTTGGAACTGCCCATTCAGCTTTAACTTTTGTAATTATTGCAAGTATTATCAATAAAACTGCTCCAGCATTGATAAAGAATAATGAACGCCATCCCCAGGAACTTGTTAAAATTCCGCCCAAAAATGGCGCAATGGATAAACCTACATAAACTGCCATAACATTTAATCCAATCATTTTACCTCTTTCATG
>JAGXIN010000061.1 GCA_024635575.1 Flavobacteriia bacterium | reverse complement strand
AGCCTTTACAGATCCATCTTCATTTGTGCTCATCATTACCTGCACTTCTTTAGAAAGTTCTTGAGAAACCATTTCCGTTGGTGCATTTTCTCTTGCATATTCTGCAACTTCAGCTGCATCTAACGCAATACTTGGCGCAATCACCAAAGCCACAACCGACATCAATTTCAATAAAATATTTAATGATGGTCCTGAAGTATCTTTGAAAGGATCTCCAACAGTATCACCAACTACTGCAGCTTTATGAGCATCAGTCCCTTTTAATCCTTTTTCTTCAATTGTTTTCTTGGCATTATCCCATGCACCACCTGCATTGGATTGGAAAATAGCCATTAAAACACCGCATGTTGTTACGCCGGCCAATAAGCCCCCTAACATTTGGGCGCCTCCAAGAAACCCAACCGCTACAGGAACTGCTAAAGCTAATAAGCCTGGCAAAACCATTTCTCTTAATGATGCTTTGGTTGAAATATCTATACATTTGCTATAATCTGCAACGCCATCAGCCTCATCAAATATTTTTCTATCTTCCACTGATGCTTTAGACATGTCCGAATCATATTTTCTCATCACCACTAACGCTGCTTTTAGCTGAGGAATATCTCTAAACTGGCGACGAACCTCTTCAATCATTGCCATAGCTGCACGCCCAACGGCATTCATTGCCAAAGCAGAAAATACGAATGGTAACATACCTCCAACTAATAAACCAGCCATAATATCTGGTTGAGAAACATCAATAGAAGTTACATTAGCCGTTTTCATAAAGGCAGCAAATAATGCCAAAGCCGTTAAAGCGGCAGAAGCAATTGCAAATCCTTTTCCTACAGCTGCGGTCGTGTTCCCAACGGCATCTAATTTATCTGTACGTTGACGCACTTCTTTAGGCAATTCAGCCATCTCAGCAATCCCTCCGGCATTATCACAAATAGGGCCATATGCATCAACAGCCAATTGAATTCCTGTATTGGCCAACATCCCCACGGCTGCAATTGCAATACCATATAAACCTGCATAATGATGTGATACCATAATGGCAGCAGCAATTAAAAGAATTGGAATCATTGTTGACATCATTCCAACACCTAAACCTGCAATAATATTTGTTGCTGCACCAGTTTCTGATTGTCTAACGATAGACATTACAGGTTTTTTACCTGTAGCAGTATAATATTCTGTGATTTTACCTACCAACAAACCAGCCACTAAACCGGCAATTGTAGCTAAAAAGACACCCATACTTGTATAAGTTACACCATCATAATTCCAGGTTTCAGGTATCATTTCTTGAATTATAAAGTAAGAAGCAACCAACATTAAAAAAGCTGAACCAAATTCACCAATATTTAAAGCTGTTTGCGGATTACCGCCATTTTTAACTCGAACAAAAAATGTTCCAATAATAGACATTACGATACCTACAGCTCCCAAAACTAAGGGTAAATATACAGCTCCTAAGCCTCCAAAATCGGGTGTTATAATAAAAGCTCCCAATACCATAGTCCCAATAATTGAACCAACATACGATTCAAATAAATCTGCTCCCATACCGGCAACATCTCCAACATTATCTCCAACGTTATCTGCAATGGTTGCAGGATTTAGTGGATGATCTTCCGGAATACCGGCTTCCACTTTTCCAACAAGGTCAGCACCAACATCAGCTGCTTTGGTATAAATACCACCACCAACACGCGCAAATAATGCGATTGATGAGGCCCCTAATGAAAATCCAGAAAGAACATTTAACACCATGGGTAAATTATCATCTCCTGGCCAGATTCCCTGGTATATCATAAATAATGAACTCAATCCTAAAATACCAAGACCAACAACGCCCAATCCCATTACAGCGCCACCTGCAAAAGCAACTTCTAATGCTTTTCCTAAGGAAGTTATGGCGGCTTGTGTAGTTCTTACGTTCGCTTTGGTAGCAACTCTCATTCCAATAAAACCTGCCAAAGCAGAACAAATTGCACCAACAATAAATGAAACTGCAACCATACCATGAGAAATATGTTTGTCCATTTCTTCACCATATTCAGAATTTCCTTTAAAAAACAATAAGATAGCAACTGCTGCTACAAAAATTGCCAATACTTTGTATTCAGCTTTTAAGAAAGCCATTGCCCCATCGGCAATATTCTTGGCAATTCTTGCCATTTTTTCATTTCCAGAATCTTGTTTTGACACCCATGTGTTTTTAAAAAAGATAAACACGAGCGCTAAAATTCCAAATAAAGGTAAAAATTTTACGATTGATTCCATTTTTATTATTTGTTAATTATAATTAGTTGATTTTTTTTTAACAGGGGCTAAAATTAGTAAAATAAGACAGATAAAAAAAACCATCTTTAATTTTTAAAGATGGTATAATTTTAAGGTCTTTAATTTATTAATTATATGGTAAATGTTCTATTTTTCTTGTGTTCACTCAAATCATAGCGTTCTGTGCATTGTGCCACAATTTCATAGGCTTCTTTAACATCTCCCCAGCCGCCAACATCAACCTTCTTTTTTTCCAGATCTTTATAAACCTGAAAGAAATGTTCAATCTCTTTTACCTGATGTGGATTCATATCGGAAATGTCATTTAACTCATTCCAAATTGGGTCCGAAATAGGCACACATATAATTTTTTCATCAGGTCCTTTTTCATCGGTCATATGAAATACACCAATCGGTTTAACTTCCATAACACACATAGGATAAGTTGGTTCGCCACCCAATACCAAAACATCCAATGGATCTTTATCCAACGCCAATGTTTCTGGAATAAATCCATAATCTCCAGGATACATCATAGAAGAAAATAGCAATCTGTCGAATCTAATTTTATGCAACACAAAATCATATTCATATTTGTTTCTGCTTCCTTTTGGTATCTCAATCAATACGTCGAATGTTTTTTTGGTTTTATCGCCCATTTTTTTATAGTAGTTAAATTTTTTTCAAAAATACAAAAATCATATCCTCCCAAACGCCTATATTCGGTAATTTTTAGAAATGAAATCCGAAGGCGCCTTTTATGGCAAAATTATTGGCATTTGGCACATCTCTATAATTTCCTCTCCAGCTAAAATCAATTCTGAAAACTTTAAATATATTGCCAATTCCCACGCTGTATTCGTAATATCCTTTTGTAGGTGCTACATAATTTTCTATGCTTGAAGCGTTTAATGCCATATTTTTATCTGAAATTTCTCCCCAAACCCCTTTTATACCAACAATTTCTCGCAAGTTTAGTTTTCTTAATAAGGGGATTCTTGAAAGGAATTTTCCATTAAAATTGTGTTCTACATGAAGTGAGGCATAAGTATCTGTCACAAATTCATAATAATCCAATAAGGAATAAGTGTTTTCTATGGTGAAATAAGATTGGTTTCCTGGAACCACATTTAACAGTCCAAGCGGTACTTCACCAAATGTTTTTCCTACTTCAAAAGTGGTGAACATTCTTCCTAAACCTCCAATTAATAAGGGCTGACGGTAATAAAACTGAACTTTTTGGTAATCGAAATCACTATTAAATATGCCTTTAATGCCTTTTGAATAATTCAAAAATAACGTGGAGTAAACATCGGTTACTTCATTTCGTTCAACGCCATAACCAATTGTTTTTCTGTTTGGCGTGTAAATCACTGTAAAATCAATTTCAGATTGCGCCAATTCTGCTTTTTTAATATTATTTTGTTTATCAACCCAATAATCCAGATTAAAAGTTTCGGGTGAAGCCGATTCCAAAGTTCTGTATGAGGCGCCAATTTTAAAATTTAAATTATTCCGTGGTTCAATCGACAAGAAAAAATTTGACAAATTAATCGAAGTCAGCTTGCTGTTGTCACCTGAAGAAAATAAGGAAGATGAAGCAAAACTTCTGCCCATTACATCATTTGTTGTGGTCAAACTTACGCCAATTTGTTCCACATCGCGCCTGTTTCCAAGTCCAACAGTAAATCTGCTCTTCGGATTTAGCATCCATTTCCCCGAAATACCATATTTAAATTTATCGTCTTTAAATCCGTAGGCAGTATATCCCTGCAATCTCCATGGTTCATTTCCCCCTAAATAAGTTCTTCCACCTGCACGCAAACGCCATCCTTCAACATCATTTTTTCCAAAGGTTGAAAAAACGTCTCCGTAATCAAATTTATTAAACTCAATATAGCCGGAACCTAAAATAGAAACCAAATTATAAATGCGTTTAAATTTAGGGACTGTAGCTAAGGTGTCTAACATTTTATAGATGCCAATTTCATTTTCATTTAATTTCTCATGTCTATTTGCACCCCAATAATCATCGGTTTTTGTATAAATATTTTTATTGTAAACATTTATTTCTTCATTATAAAAAGCATCCGGCTTTTTTTCGTTGAAAATGTAATCTTTATACATGGTGGTTCTTTTGCCATACAAACCTTTCGATTTGTCTTTTTTGTTCAAACTAAAATCGGACATCATGTAGTCGCGTTTCAGCAAAAAAACCGAATCATTTAAAACTTCAAATTCCTGTTCAATATAAATATCTTTTACCCAGTTAATATTGGCGCTTTTGTTGGCCTGCATATTAATTTCCTTGATGGCGAAAGTGCTGTCATTCACCCAAAAATCGCCTTTAAAAGTAAGTTCTCCTTTTCTTCGTGGATAGTATAAAATATTAAAACACCATTTATTGTCAATAAAAGCACTGTCGGCTAAGATGTAATTGTAGGTAGAAACACCCACAGCTTTTGAAATTGGGCTTACAAAACTTTTATCGAAAATTTTAATGTAGCTGTCATATATATTATAGTCCACATATAAATCTTTGATAAATGCAATTACATTTTGATTGTTATTAAAACCTGAATTTTTATTGGCCACCAAATCTTCCCGAAGTTTTTTTCCGTCCTTGTTCTTTCCAAAAGTTTCGTAAACTGATTCGTTGATGAAAATTGGTAAATAGGCCTTTCCTGTGACTCTTGAAGTATCAATTCCTTCAAAAATGAACTCCATTCCTTTAAAGAGTTTACTTTTTATCATGCCACTGTCTATATTATTCATATCAAACTCCAATTTTTCGTACTTTTCGTACTGGTATTGATCAAATAAATAGATACCGTTTTCACGTTTTTTTGCCCAAATTTTTTCCAATATGGCAATGGCAGGATTTCCCTTTTTCTTAACCTTACCGCTGTAGATAAAAACTTGCTCTAATTGCGAAGCCGCTTCCTGTAAAGTTATAATTAAATTAAAGTCCCTGCTTTTTACGGGAATGATTTTGTTTTCGTAACCCATAAAAGAAACCTCTATTTGCGAATAGGTTTTATTTGATTCTAAATAAAACTGGCCATTTTCATCAGAAACAGTTCCTATGGAGGAGCCTACAAATACAATATTGGCAAATGGAATGGATTGGTTATTTTCGTCTTTAACAACACCGCTTATTTTCACCTGGGAAAACCCAGTAAAAAAAACGAACGAAAACAGAAAACCTAGAAGAATATTTTTTTTAGTCATCATAAAAAAACCTTTCAATATAATTTTGAAAGGTAATTGCTGAGCAAATTCTATGCCCTTATTTTATATACAGTACTTCTTTCACAGCATTGATTACATCATTTACATTAGGCAACCATTCTTCCAATAAAACAGGAGAATAAGGTGCAGGCGTATCTGCAGTGGTAATTCTTCTAATAGGTGCATCCAAATAATCAAATACATTCTCTTGTACTTGGAAAGTGATTTCAGAAGAGACACTGCCAAACGGCCAGGCTTCTTCTAAAATAACCAGGCGGTTTGTTTTTCTTACAGATTTAAAAATGGCTTCACTGTCCATTGGTCTCACGGTACGTAAATCAATAATTTCGACTGAAATTCCTTCTTTTTCCAAAATTTCAGCGGCTTTATAAGCCTCTTTAATTATTTTTCCGAAGGAAACAATTGTTACATCCGTTCCTTCTCTTTTGATGTCGGCAACGCCAATTGGCACAATATATTCACCATCCGGCACTTCGCCTTTATCTCCATACATTTGTTCTGATTCCATAAAAATGACTGGATCATCATCTCTAATGGCAGCTTTTAACAATCCTTTTGCATCATAAGGATTCGAAGGAACTACCACTTTTAAACCAGGGGTATTTGCAAACCAATTTTCAAAAGCCTGTGAATGTGTGGCTCCTAATTGGCCGGCAGATCCTGTTGGACCTCTAAAAACTATTGGACAATTTATTTGTCCGCCCGACATTTGTCGGATTTTTGCAGCATTATTGATAATTTGGTCAATACCTACCAATGAAAAGTTAAAAGTCATGTATTCAACAATCGGCCTGTTTCCGTTCATGGCAGATCCAATGGCGATTCCGGTAAAACCCAATTCAGCAATTGGCGTATCAATTACGCGTTTTGCTCCAAACTCATCCAACATTCCTTTTGAAGCTTTATAAGCACCATTATATTCAGCAACTTCTTCACCTATCAAGTATATGCTCTCATCTCTTCGCATTTCTTCACTCATTGCTTCACATATGGCTTCTCTAAATTGTATTGTCCTCATTTTTTATGGTTTTTAGGATTTGCAAAATTAAACAATTATAACAATTCTATCTAAAAAATAATGTTTTAATAAAATAAATACTATGCGCGCATAATATATTTAAAAAAAATACTATATTCGTAGCAGAATAATTAAAAAGACGTGTAATTTTATACCAAATACCCAAACATCGAATACCATGAAAATATTAGTTTGTATCAGTCACGTTCCGGACACAACATCGAAGATTAATTTTGCAGAAAATAATACTAAATTCGACAATAGCGGAGTGCAATATGTAATAAATCCTTATGATGAGTTTGCGCTAACAAGAGCCATGTGGTTTAAAGAAAAACAAGGCGCTACCGTAACCGTTGTAACTGTGGGAAACGCCACCACCGAGCCTACATTACGCAAAGCTTTGGCCATTGGAGCCGATGATGCCATTAGAGTAAATACTGAAGCTTTAGATGGTTTTACGGTTGCAAAAGAATTGGCAGAAGTGGTGAAAAATGGTGAGTACAATTTGGTGCTTGCAGGAAAAGAATCTATTGATTATAATGGTGGAATGGTGCCTGCGATGCTTGCTTCATTTGTAGACTATAGTTTTGTAAATGCTTGTATCGGACTTGAAATTGAAGGCGAAAAAGCCACTATTTCTCGTGAAATTGATGGTGGAAAAGAAATTCTTTCCGCAAATCTTCCTTTAATTATAGCCGGACAAAAAGGCTTGGTTGAAGAAAAAGATTTACGAATTCCAAACATGCGCGGCATTATGATGGCGCGTCAAAAACCACTAGCAATTGTTGAATCTGCCAATGGAAATCCAACTACAAAAATAGTTTCATTTGAAAAACAGCCAGCAAAATCAGCTTGTAAATTAGTTGATGCCGACAATGTGGGTGAACTCGTTAATTTATTACACAACGAAGCTAAAGTAATTTAGTTATTGAAAAATTAAAAATATAAATTCATTTTAGCTGTTATTTTAGAAAATAAAACCTAAAATCCAAAAGTCTAAAATCTAAAATCTAAAAATAAATATGTCAGTATTAGTTTTTGCCGAAACATCGGAAGGAAAATATAAAAAAGCTGCTTTAGAAGTAACTTCCTACGGGAAAAAAGTTGCTGAGCTACTGGGAACAAACTTAGTGGTATTGACGGCAAATTCAAGTGAGCCAGAAGTACTTTATAATTATGGCGCTGAAAAAGTTTTAACCGTTAAAAATGACGCATTGAAACCTTTTAATGCTAAAATATATGCCAATATTGTTAAACAAGCTGCTGAAAAAGAAAGCACACAAGTTGTCATCATAGAATCAACTGCAAACGGGTTGTACCTTGCGCCCATGGTTGCCGCCAATTTAAATGCGGGTTATACAAGCAATGTGATTGCGTTACCAAGCGCTACTTCTCCTTTTACAGTAAAAAGGAAAACATTTTCCAACAAAGCTTTTAACAATACAGAAATATTAACGGATATTAAGGTGATTGCACTTGCAAAAAATTCCTTCGGATTGGTTGAAAACAAAGTTGCGGGAACAACTGAAGAGTTTTCTCCTATTTTAGTTGAAAGCAATCTGGTTTCTACCACTATTGAACAAACTTCAGGCAAAGTAACCATTGCAGATGCCGATATCGTTGTTTCAGGAGGAAGAGGCTTGAAAGGTCCAGAAAATTGGGGTATGATAGAAGAGTTGGCCAGTGTTTTGGGGGCTGCAACAGCCTGTTCAAAACCAGTATCGGATTTGGGCTGGAGACCTCACAGTGAACATGTTGGACAAACCGGAAAACAAGTATCCTCAAATTTATACATTGCTATTGGAATTTCAGGAGCCATTCAACATCTGGCCGGTGTAAATTCCTCAAAAGTTAAAGTGGTAATCAATACCGACCCTGAAGCGCCTTTCTTTAAAGCTGCTGATTACGGTATTGTTGGCGATGCTTTTGAAGTAGTTCCAAAATTAATTGAAAAGTTAAAAGAATTTAAAGCAAATAACGCATAATTTTATTAAATTGTGCCTCGAAATAAGGCTGCCTAATTATTGGGATAAAATCCTTTGATTAGACAGCCTTTTTTGTTAATTTTAACTTATGAGTTTAGTTCGTCTAAATATTAAAGGGATATCTTACAGTCAAACACAAAGCGGTGCTTACGCTTTGGTTCTGAGCGAAGTGAATGGCTCCAGAACATTGCCGATAGTTATTGGGGCTTTTGAAGCGCAGTCCATCGCCATTGCTTTGGAAAAAGAAATTAAACCCCCTCGACCACTTACACACGATTTATTTAAGAGTTTCGCTGACCGATTTCACATTGCAATTAAACAGGTTATCATCCATAAATTGGTTGATGGTGTGTTTTATTCAAGTTTAATTTGTGAACGCGATAAAATTGAAGAAATTATTGACACCCGAACTTCCGACGCAATTGCTTTGGCAACAAGATTTAATGCACCAATTTATACCTATGAAAATATTTTGGATAAAGCAGGGATCTATTTAAAAGCCAAAGATGAATTAACGGACGAAAAAGAGACTTTAAGCATTGAAAAATTAATTGAAGATCCTGAAAAAGCAAGTTCGTATTCAAAAGACACCCTCGAAGAATTAGAAGAAAAATTAAATAAAGCTGTTCAAAATGAAGACTATGAATTGGCCGCAAGAATTCGTGACGAAATAACAAAACGCACTTCATAATAAAGCACTTTATGGTAAAAAAAATAAGCCTGGCTACCCTCTTTCTCCTCAGTATTTTTTCAACAAACGCACAAGAAACCATACAAAATACACTTATCGACAACCAAGGATTCACAATAACTTCATTGTGGCGCGGTATACTTGGAATGGTGTCTTTGCTTCTAATCGCCTATTTGTTAAGTAGTAACCGAAAAGCCATTAACTGGAAAACAGTAGGCGCAGGTATAACTGCCCAATTGCTTATTGGTATAGGTGTTTTAAAAGTCCCTTTCGTTCAGCGAATATTTGAATTTGTTGGCGGAATTTTCACCAATATTTTAGATTTTACAGCTGCCGGAAGCCAGTTTTTATTTGGCGGTTTAATGAATATTGATTCCTACGGATTCATATTTGTATTTCAAATTTTGCCTACTATTATATTCTTTTCAGCATTAACTTCACTCTTGTTTTATTTGGGTGTTATCCAAATTATTGTAAAAGGATTGGCGGTTGTGTTGACAAAATTATTGAAAATTTCTGGTGCCGAAAGTTTATCGGTGGCCGGGAATATCTTTTTAGGCCAAACAGAAGCGCCTTTAATGATCAAAGCCTATTTGGAACGGATGAACCGTTCAGAAATATTATTGGTGATGATTGGCGGAATGGCCACCGTTGCTGGTGGTGTTTTAGCTGCTTACATCGGATTTTTGGGCGGAAGTGATCCTGTTTTACGCTTGCAATTTGCCAAACATTTGTTGGCAGCATCCGTAATGGCAGCCCCTGGAGCCATTGTAATCTCAAAAATGTTGTATCCGCAAACTGAAGAAATTAATACCGACGTAAAAGTTTCCCAAGAAAAAATCGGTTCAAATATTTTAGATGCCATCGCAAACGGAACCACAGAAGGATTAAAATTAGCCGCCAATGTTGCCGCAATGCTACTGGTTTTTGTAGCTTTAATTGCTATGCTGAACGGTATTTTGGGATGGGTTGGCTCCGTTACCCATCTAAATGGGTTGATCACTGAATACACCCCATACCAACAATTTTCTTTGGAATCTATTTTGGGAACAATTTTCGCACCATTAATGTGGTTGATTGGAGTTGCAAGAGAGGATATGATGTTGATGGGACAATTGTTGGGGGTAAAATTAGCCGCAAGTGAGTTTGTGGGATATATACAATTGGCTGAGTTAAAAGACATGGCCAGTATT
>JAGXIN010000060.1 GCA_024635575.1 Flavobacteriia bacterium | reverse complement strand
TGGAACGTAGATTCCAAAAGGTAATGGTTGAGCCAACATCTGTTGAAGAAACGATTCAGATCTTAGAAAATATAAAAGACAAATATGAAGATCATCATAATGTAGTTTATACTGATGAAGCAATTAAGGCCTGCGTAACGTTAACAAACAGGTATATGACTGATAGGTTTTTACCAGACAAAGCAATTGATGCTATGGATGAGTCAGGATCTAGGATTCATATCACAAATATTGTGGTACCAAAGGAAATTTTACAACTTGAGGAGCAGTTGGAAAAAATCAGGGAAGACAAAACGGCTGCCGTAAACGGACAAAAATATGAAGAAGCAGCACGCTTGCGCGATGATGAAAAACGCATTGAAAGCATGTTACAAACTGAACAAAAAAAATGGGATGAAACTTCAAAATTGAATCGTGAAATTGTTACCGAAGATAATGTTGCTGAAGTAGTTTCTATGATGACAGGCATTCCTGTAAACAGAGTTGCTGAAGCGGAAAGCAAACGTTTAAATGATTTGCCGAAATTAATTAAAGGGAAAG
Source organism: Flavobacteriia bacterium (assembly GCA_024635575.1). Taxonomy (GTDB): domain Bacteria; phylum Bacteroidota; class Bacteroidia; order Flavobacteriales; family Flavobacteriaceae; genus Lutibacter. Next base: position 4,742 of record JAGXIN010000060.1, on the reverse strand, counting down.
TAATTGGGCAAGACGAAGCTGTCAGCAAAGTTGTGAAGGCCATTCAACGCAATCGTGTTGGACTTAAAGATCCAAACAAGCCAATTGGCTCATTCATATTTTTAGGACAAACCGGAGTTGGTAAAACACAACTCGCTAAAGTTTTGGCAATGGAATTATTTGACAGCGAAGAGGCTTTGGTTAGGATTGATATGAGTGAATACATGGAGAAATTTGCCGTATCTCGATTGATTGGTGCGCCTCCAGGTTATGTGGGTTATGAAGAAGGAGGACAGCTTACCGAAAAAATTAGACGCAAACCTTATGCTGTTGTGCTATTTGATGAAATTGAAAAAGCCCATCCCGATGTTTTTAATATGTTATTGCAAATATTGGATGAAGGCCATATTACTGATAGTTTAGGAAGAAGAATAGACTTTAGAAACACCATACTCATTATGACTTCCAATATTGGTTCTCGCCAATTGAAAGATTTTGGCGTCGGTGTGGGATTTGGTACAGCTTCAAAAACTTCTCAGGCAGATATGAATGCGAAAAGCGTTATTGAAAACGCATTGAAAAAAACATTTGCCCCTGAATTTTTGAATAGGGTTGATGATGTAGTAATATTCAATCCTTTAGAACGTGAAGATATTCACTTAATTATTGAAATTGAATTAAGTAAATTAACAAAACGTATTGAGGATTTAGGCTATAAATTGGTATTGACCAAAAATGCAATAGATTATATTGCCGATAAAGGTTTTGACAAGCAATATGGTGCCAGACCATTAAAACGTGCCATTCAAAAATACGTTGAAGATGCTTTGGCTGAAGAAATTGTAACCTCAAAATTAAAAGAAGGCGATTCAATTTTTATGGATTTGGATAAAGATAAAAATGAACTCACCATAAAAATAACAAAAGGAAAAAAAAAGGTTGAGTAACTCTCAACCTTTTTTTAATATTATTTACAAATTATAGAGTAGCTTATTAATCAATATGTTATGAAATCTTCAGCTAAAATTCTGTTGGCATTTTTACATTTCTTCCACTTGTTCTTTTCCTTTTGCTAGTAGGTTTTTTTTTCAATGTCATCCTTGAAAATATTATTGAATTAGAACAACATCAAGGGGAATTTCCTGTTGCGTTTATTCAATCACTATTATGGGTTTTTGTTTTCATAATACCAATCGCTTTAATAAGTCTGGCAATAAAAATTTACTATATTGTTCACACAAATAATAATCTGGAAAACGACACCGCCAAAAAAATTATGTGGACACTTATTTTAATTTTTGGTGGCACAATTGCTGCTATTATCTATTATTTTATTGAAATTATTCCATTAAAACAACCCTATCATACTTAAAAAAACCCAAATGAATTTAAAAATAATTTTTACTCTAGCATTAACTATTATAATTTTCAATTTTTCATCAGCACAAGAAAAGCCAAAAAGTGCTGATGAAATTTTAAAAACCACATTTGAACAAGCCAAGTTAGAAAACAAAAATGTTATTATTATGTTTCATGCATCTTGGTGCGGCTGGTGCAAAAAAATGGATGCTTCCATGAATGATGCCTCCACAAAAGAATTGTTCAATAAAAACTATGTGATCAGTCATTTGGTCGTTTTAGAATCCGCCAAAAACAAACAATTAGAAAACGATGGTGCTGAAGCATTATTAAATAAATACGGCGGAGAAAAACAAGGAATACCTTATTTCCTGATTTTTGATGGTGACGGCAATTTATTGGCCGACTCAAAAATGGTAGAGAATGAACTTGTTTTAAAAGAGCAAGGAAATAATATTGGTTGTCCGGGAACCACTGAAGAAGTGGTTGCTTTTAATTTCAAATTAAAAGAAACATCAAATTTAAATGAAGAAGAACTGGCAATTATTTCAGAACGATTCAAGTTAAACAACCCTAATTAATTAGCAGTAAACAATCCTTTTAAAAAACCCAATCCGTAGCCAGTAAATTGTATCAATGTTGTTACAATACTTAATGCAGCTACGGATATTTTTTTGCTTTTGATGAAAGAATCTAAAAATAGTATAATAAAATATATTCCAAATAATCCTATTGGTAATTTATATCCTAAAAACAATAATACGACTGATGCCCCAAAAAACAATGTGAAAAGCATTGGAAACCAATAGGTAATTTTAGCTGTATCTGGATATTTACGGTTTAAAAATGGTCTTGCATTTCCAAAAAGAAAAGTCTGTCTAAAAAATTGTTCCAATGAAGTTCTTCTTTTATGGTACACAAAAGCATTTTCAATAAATTGTGTATGATAGTTGTTTTCCCACAACCTGAAAGTTAAATCAATATCTTCACCTATTCTCATTTTACTAAAACCGCCAGTAGCTTCAAATGCTTTTTTCGAAATTCCAAAATTGAAACTGCGGGGTTGAAATTTATCAACTGCTTTTTTACTTCCTCTTATCCCACCAGTTGTTAAAAAAGAAGTCATACTGTAATTTATTGCTTTTTGAATGGTAGTGAAAGATTCATGAGCAGCATCTGCGCCTCCATATGCATCCGTATAATTTTCTTCCAAAGCGTAATCAACCGCCGCTAAATAATGAGAAGGAATGATACAGTCAGAGTCTAAAATAATAAAATAATTTCCAGTTGCCAATTGCATTCCAAAATTTCTGCTTTCACCTGCCCCACTGTTTTCTTTAAAATAGTATTTAATGTTTAAAAGATTGGTGTATTTTGAAACAATTTCATCAGATTTTAATGTAGATCCATCTTCTATAATCAATATTTCAAAATCCTTGTCGAAGGCTTGTTTGGTTAAACTCTGCAACAATTCGTCAATTTCTTGAGGACGGTTATAAACAGGAATGATAATAGAAAATTTTAACTCCACAAATAAATTTATTTTAGATTTCAAATTTAACTTATTTATACTAAAGTGGCAGTTAAAAAAATAATCTTCACAATCTAAAATATTGTTTTTGCATAATGCATAAAACAAAGAAGCTGCTAAAAAAATTTACTTTTAGACAGCTTCATTATATTTAGAACTTTAATTTTATTCTTCTTCGATTTTTAGTTCTAGTTCCTGTAAAATTTCTTCACCTGTTGACCTATATAAATCAAGGTTATCGATATTAAAATTATCAATATAATCGAACTTTTCATTATTTTCAGAACTCACTAAATTTACAAACAGTTTAGCCGATTTGTTAAACTTCTCACCACGCTGGCTGTTTACAACCAATAAATACCCCATAATTATATTTCCTGCCATTTCAACCAATCGTCTTGCATGGAAATCCAAATATTCTGTATTATTAGTTTCCATCACTTTTTGACTGGCTAATTCATATTTAGCTGTCATTTTTTGAAGTTTTTCTTTTATAGCATTATCTCCTTCAAAAACTTCACTATCATACTGTTTTATTTGTTCCAGGAAAACACCTGTAGTCACTCCTCTAATAGCCGCAACCGCCTGTAGTTGAGTTGTTCCTTCATAAATTGAAGTAATTCTCGCATCACGATAAATTCGTTCTATAGGAAAATCTTTCATAAAACCAGTACCTCCATGAATTTGTAACGAATCGTAGGCCATTCTGTTACAAGATTCACTTGCAATTAATTTAATTAATGGTGTAAATACATTTGATAGTTTAGCATAGTTTTTCATCTCATTTCTATCTTCAGTTTCTAAAGTACCATCTCTTAAAACTTCTTCATACACCTTAAGAATATCAACAAATCTTGTAGTTTCATAGAGTAAGGAACGTAATGCATCTAATCGAACTTTCATATTCGTTAGCATTTCATAAACCGCAGGAAATTTCACAATAAATTTTCCGAATTGAGCTCTCTCTTCTGCATATTTTAACGCCTCTCTATAGGCTGCATCTGCAATCCCAACAGATTGTGCTCCGACGCCTAAACGAGCAGAATTCATCAAAGCCATTACATATTTAATCAGTCCAAATCGTTCCTTTCCAACCAATTCGGCAGGCGCATTTTTAAACACCAATTCACAAGTCGGAGATCCTTTTATTCCTAATTTTTTTTCTAAATGTCGAACTTCGACAGCATGATTTGTACGGTCATAAATAAACATGGATAATCCTCTCGCATCCAATGTATTTTCTTCTGAACGTGCCAATACCAAACATAAATCTGCATCTCCATTGGTAATAAAACGTTTAACACCATTCAGTATCCAGATGTTTTTTTCTTGATCAAAAGTTGCTTTTAATTTCACAGATTGCAAATCAGAACCCGCATCAGGTTCTGTTAAAACCATCGCAGCTGTTACGCCGTCTCTATTAAATCTAGGTAAATATTTTTCTCGTTGTTCTTCTGACCCAAATTCATAAATAGTTTCTGCACAATCCTGTAATCCCCATATGTTGGCAAATCCGGCATCAGCCCTTGCAACCATTTCAGCAGCCATCACATAAGGCAGTAACGGAAAGTTCAAACCGCCATATTTTCTTGGCAAGGACATCCCAATTAAACCTGCATCATATAAAGCTTTATAATCCGCTGTGGTTCCTTTTGCATAAACTACCTCATTATTTTCTATATGCGGCCCTTCTATATCAACACCTTCTGCATTTACTGCAATAGTATCTGCGCATATTTCACCTACAATTTCAAGTATTTTTTCATAGTTATCAATGGCGTCTTCATGATTTAAAGGTGCGTAATCATATTGTTCTGATTCCTTGAAATTTCGCTCTTTTAATTTTACAATTTTTTTAACGATTGGATGTTCC
>JAGXIN010000007.1 GCA_024635575.1 Flavobacteriia bacterium | reverse complement strand
CTGTCATTAATAAAGTTAGCCACTTCCATTCTAGAACTTTCATCATCTTCTTCAGATGGCTCAATATCAAATTTCACATAGCTTAATGAACGAGTGGCTTCAGATTTAAATCGTTTGGAATTTTTTTCCAAATAATTCTGAATTTCCTCATTTGAAACAGTAATTAAACTGTCGGCAATTGATGCATAAGGAACATAAACAAATTGTGCGTCAATTTTAGTGTTTTGATATAAATAATCACGTTCACCTTCTTTTAATGAAGCACCTAAACCAGCAGACACCAAAGAGATATATGCCTGGCGTTCCAAATTTTGCTTAATGTTTTTTTCGGTTTCTAACCAATTTAACCAGGGCTCGCTGTTTCCAGCTTCGGCATCAGCTTTCATATTGGCAATGTATTCCTTCAATTTTTCTTCATTAAAAAGTCCCGCTTCATTTTTGAAAAGTGGAGAGCTTTGAATTTCAGGCATTGCTACCATAGCATCCCAAATATCTTTTTCACCCACTACAATTCCCGCTTCTTCTATCTGAGATTCAAATATTTTTTCGCCAATTAAGTTATCCCAAACGGCATTTACCGCCTGCATTTGAGATACTCTTCCTCCGCTTTGCGTTTTATAGTTCTCTACCAGTTTCGCAAATTCCTCTCTGTCAATACTTTCCCCATTCACTTCACCAATTGAATTTGCTTTTGATGAACTGAAAAATTGCTGAATTGAACTTGGATCAAGTACAAATGCAAAAAGTGCTAAACCTACTATTAGGATTAGGAACATTGAACGATCTCTAATTTTTGATAAAATTGCCATTTTATAGTTATTTTCTTTTATTACAGTGTGCGAAAATACGATTAAGTATTTAATTATGAAAGTGAAACAAATATTATTAATTACTAAAAAACGTAAATTAAGAAAGTTGTAAATCTTTAATCAGCTTTATCTAAAACTTTTACATAAACTTCCATAATTTTTGAAGAATCTACCTTCAACATTTTAAAATATAAATTGTTTATTTCAATAATTTCATCTTCTTTTGGGATGTCTTCATTATGATAAACAATGAACCCGCCCAAGGTTTCGTAAGCCTCATTTTCTTCAATGTTTAAATCGTAGGTTTCATTCAAATAATCCACTTCCAGACGTGCCGAAAATTCAAATTCATGATTGCTAATTTCATTTTCCAACAAATCTACAGTATCATGTTCGTCAATAATTTCCCCAAACAATTCCTCAACAATATCTTCAATGGAAATGATTCCTGAGGTTCCTCCAAATTCATCAAGCACAACTGATATGCTTCGTTTCTTTTTAATCAAAATGTTTAGCACATTGTTAATCAACATACTTTCAGGAACGAATTCAACCGGCAACAAAATTGATTTAATGTCTTTTGGTTTTTTGAACAATTCAAATGCAATTGCATAACCTAAAACATCATCTAATGAGCCGTTATAAACCAAAATTTTCGAATACCCCGTTTCTATAAATAATTGTTTCAAATTTGCAATATCCTCGTTGATGTCCACAGCAACAATTTCAGTTCTGGGAATCATGATTTCGCGTGCCTTCACTGTATCAAAGTCAAGCGCGTTTTGAAAAATTTGAATTTCAGAGTCCACTTCCTCAAAATCATCGCTGTTTTCCAATTGTTTGGTGATATAATTTCCAAGTTCTTCTTTACTAAATTCCGTTTGTTGCACATCTTCAGGGGTATTAAAAAATGTTTTTAACAAATAGTCAGAAATAGTCGTAATAAAATCAGATACAAAATGAAATATGATATAAAAAAAGTAAGCCATTGGCGCAAAAAACCAAAACATTTCATTGGCATAAATTCTAAATATGGCTTTTGGCAAAAATTCAGCAGTAACCAAAATTATGATTGTAGAAATAATTGTTTGGATGATTAAAGTTGAAAAATCATTCAATTGGAAACCTAGTAATTTTTCAGTAATGATTTCACCCATAAAAAAACTGTAAATCACCAAAGAAATGTTATTGCCAACCAACATGGTTGTAATAAATTTTGATGATTTTGAAGTTAATCTCCCGACAATTTTTGAGGTAAATCCCTCTTTCTTTTTTTGAAGTTCAATTTGAAACTTGTTTGCGGATATGTAGGCAATTTCCATCCCGGAAAAGAAAGCGGATAGCAGTATTGAAATTAATATGACAAGGATTTGTATTTCCACTTAATCGTTATTTGGGTTTTCCCTTTTTTTTCTGAAACGCCTTCTGAAAAAATACATAAAAACGGCCAAGACTGAAAATCCGGCCAACATATAGGCACGTTCTCTATCTGTAGTCCAATTCAATACGGTTTCTACACCAAATACCACGGCTATAATTAAATACCCATATTCAAATATTTTCCAAAGGTTTTGCATCTTTTATTTTATTCTTTAATGTTAATTACACCACTTTGATTTTTCACCCACCAAGTCTTTAAATCTTCCGTAGATTCAAAACCAGTTCCGTATATAGTATCCGTTGAGGTGTAAAACGAAAATTTTTTTTCGGTAAAAAAATAATGTGTTTTTTGATCCCAATAAATTTGCTCGGCAACCAATTTATTTTTTTGGGCATAATTATAAATAACCACATTTTTTTTTATTTCAGAAACCTCAGTATTCTTGTAACTTTTCGCATAATCACCTTCTATAGTCACAGAATCTCCATTTTTTTCTATTGTAGTAATTTTTATTCCTTTTGGGAATTCATCATAAGGATGATTTTCCCTGTTGCTAAAATCAAGCATTACGGGAGCTTTTATTCTAATGTCGATCCGTCCTGAGTCTGTATGCTTAAGATTAATTTTATAAGCTTCTCCAATAGGTAAATTTTTATCTGCCAAAAAATCCCGCACCTCTTTTACGTCATTTGTGCATGAAAAAAGCATTGCTGTGGTTAAAACCACAGCAATGCTAGTTATTTTATTAACAACTGATTTTGTCATACAACAAATGTATCAATTATAATATTTTAAATCTAATTTAGGGAACTATAACTGTTTCATTAATCCAACAGCCAATTTTATGTCTAGATCCTGATTCTACTCCTGCAATAAATAAATCCTTTTTTTGCGGCACATTTTCTGAATAGCTTGCAATAAATCTATTTGCCAATGAACTGATACTTGGATCAACAGATTTTGCTTTTATCGCTTTATCTAAAGCGGCAACATAAACCATTCTTTTGGAAACCACATCTGTTCCACAAGAGTTGGCACTTGAGGCATACATGCTTGCAATCAATAAATAGGCTCTACCCATTGTTGGTTGATATTCAATTGATTTGTAAGCATAACTTCTGGCTTCAGACAATCTTCCTTTTTTTCTTAATATTTCAGCAACTCTCAATGCATATTTAGCCTTGCTGTAAGAATCGGTTTCCTGGTCAATCGCTTTTTTAAAATATTCCATTGCTTTGTTGGTTTGTCCATTTTTCATTAGGATACCAGCATAAAATACAGAAGCTCGCGGAGAAGGATCTGCCTTCACGTAGGCTTCAACCAATATATCATAGAACGGATCATCTGTACATTCTTTATTAAACATTCTGGAAACGGCTCTCTTTAACCAAACTGCATCAGCTTTGCTTTCTTCAAAGTACTTTTTATTCAAAGGAATTAAATTCTCGCAAGTTGAAATTGCTGCCAATTTCGCATCTAACCCACCTTCCACAAGCTCTAAATTGCCTAAATTTTGCTCATAAGCCATTTTTCTTCTTATGTCTCGATCACTTAAGGTAGTGGAATCTTTCGCCGTAATTATGTCTAATTGTTTTGAATATTCCTCTCTTTTTATTTCAATACCTTCAACGACTTCATCATAAGTATCAAATACTTTTTGCGGATTTGTGTCTTTATATTTATTTAAGATGATATCAAAATATCTATAAATATTGGTTGGCGAAATATCAGTTGGATCTAATTTAAAAGATTTTTCCAACAAGACAAAGACTTCTTCCTCAGAAGCACCATGAGCATCTTTAAAGGTTGCCAAATCACTATAAACTCTTGCCATATCTTGAGGGAAGTTCTCCAATCTCTGGGTATAAACTCTTTCAACAAGTTTTACTGCAGCGGCTTTTTCAGCTGGAGTTGTTGCTGCTTCCAATCGGCTTTCAGCAATTTTAATTCCCAGTTTGTATATATTTACGGTAAGTGTTGGGCAATTGTCCATTGTCCAAAGCCAGTTTTCGTAAGCAGCATCATATTTGCCTGCGCTGTAATCGCCTTTAAACAAATTGTATTTTACAATACACTCTTGATCGGCGGCCTGTGAAAAAACAGTAGGGGCTGAAACTATAAATAATAATACAGCTAAAATTTGTCTCATTTGTTTCATCGTCTTAATTTTTATTTTTAAAATATTTCTAATTTTTTAAACCATTTGTCGTTTAATGAAAGGCCCAATCTGAAATTAACGTAATTTTCTTGCACCAAGCCTTTGGTTGTTTGTCCTCTTTTTCCTATCTCAAATCCGATATTCAAATTCGACAATTGTTTACTCATTGGTATGCCTACTCCAAAAGATATGCCAAAATCATTAATTGCAGTAAAATCGCTGCCATTTCCTGATGCGTCAACCAATAATCCAGTGTTTTCGAATTTCAATCCGGCCCTATAAGTAATCCTGTCCCAATAACTGGTAATAGAATTAAATTTCGGAGTGTAAAAACCTCCTACTGCTATTTTACTATAATTATCGTAATCAATTTTTGAATAATTGTTAAAAACGCCACCATTTAATTCTAATGCATTTTGAAAACTGTAATCAACACCTGCATACCATTTGTTATCTTTACCCAAGCCAAGACCTAAGGTCGATTTTAAAGGGGATTTTAGGATTCCTGTACTTTTTATGCTCAAAATGGTGTCACGCGGTGATTCAAATGTTCCTAAGGAAACTGAATATAAATACTCATTACCTGTAGCCTCAATTTCATTATTAAAATCAAAATTTCCCCCGAAAAGGAAATCCATTTTATCATTTATTTTTTTCTTATACTGAAATCCAGCATTTAAAGATAGTCCTTTTATATTAGATACTGTTTGATACTTTGTGGCTAGAGAGACACCTTTCACTTGACTTAAAATGCTGTTTTCAATCTTTCCGAAAATATAATTCCCTTGCAAACCAACACTAAAATTTTTGAAAGGTTTATAACCAACACTTAAAAATAATTTATTTGTTCCGCCATCACCTATATATTGGGTTGCTGACAGAATATTATTTTCGGCATCATATTCATTTGAAACCAAAGAGTACCCCACGGAAGAATTTGGCAATAACCCAATAGTCATTCCTCCTTTTTCTCCAATAGGAAATCCCAGAGCTAAATAAGACAAGTATGTTGTAGAGGCTTTTTGTTTATCATTGCTGTCTTTTGCAGTATTATTCAAATTTTCAATAGCCATTGAATACGTGGTAAACCTTAAAGATGAATTTGCGGCAGGATTTAAAAAATTTAAATGATAACTCTCATTTAAAGATACTCCAACGCCACCCATGCTTAATTGTTCAACCGTGCTTGCGTTGTTTTTATCTCCAATTCCGAAAAAAGAATAAGCTGATGTATTGTTTTTTTGAGAAAAACCGACAGTAGATACAAATAGAGTTAATACTACTATTATTTTTTTTATCATTTATTATAAATTATAATTCAAAATGGTGTTCAATCCTTCGAACAAAAAATTAGGATTGGCAAATATGCCATTTTTTAATCTATTTGCCAAGAAATTTATGTCTCCACCTGTTAAAACAACTGTTAAATCTTTATTTTTTTTTCTATACTGTTTAACAATTCCATCAATTTCCTTTATAACACCGTTAATTACCCCTGAATGGATGCTTGTTTCTGTTGAATTTCCTACCAATTCACATTTTTCAGAAGGCTCCAGTAACGGTAATTTCTCAGTAAAAACATGCAATGCTTTATAGCGCATTTTCAATCCAGGTGAAATTGCACCACCATAATAATTGCCGTCATTATTAACAAAATCATAAGTGATACAAGTTCCTGCATCAATTATAAGAACATTTCTTTCTGGGTATTTTGATATTGCAGACGAAACTAGTGCAATTCTGTCCACACCTAAAGTTTTTGGTGAGGAATACATGTTCACAAACGGAACTTTTGTGCTGTAATCTAGCTCAATTAAGTTAATTTCAGCTTGTAATTTGGCTATTTGAGATTTATTTATGGCACCTACCGAAGAAATAATTGCGTTTTTGCAATTAAATTTTTTTATGATATTAATTGCTTCAGAAATAAATGATTCATAGATAAGGCTTTCATTATGAATCATTTTGCCGTTTTCAAAAACAGCAGTTTTAATTCTTGTATTGCCCACATCTATAATTAAGTTCATACGTTTTATTAAAGAGTTCAAAAATACAACAGATTTTTCTAAATTGTTTTGATATGTCTAAAAAATAAATTTATATTTGCAACCGCTAAAGCGATGG
>JAGXIN010000059.1 GCA_024635575.1 Flavobacteriia bacterium | reverse complement strand
TTTCAAAAAAACCAATACTGCTGATGTAAAATTAAAAGCTTTAAAAAATACTTTTTATATTACTGGAGGCATCGCATTAATTTTCACCCTGTTTGGCACAAGCCTTTTTGATTTTGAAGGGCTGAGAGATGCGAGCTATGATCAAATGTTACCGGGATTTTTAGATGCAATCATTGCCGACAGAAAGGCAATTTTCTTTGATGATAGTTTAAGGACACTTATTTTTGTTGTTTTAGCTGCGGGAGTTTTATGGCTTTTCATTAAAGATAAGTTAAAGAAAAATTACGCGATTTTAATACTGGCAGGTTTAATTTTGTTTGATTTGGTTTCGGTGGATAAACGATATGTAAACAATGACGATTTTCAAAAAGCAAGGGAAATTGAAAAATATTTTGTGGCTTCTGAAATCGACCAAGAAATACTTAAAGATAAAAGTTACTACAGGGTTGTCAATTTTACGGTAGATCCAATGAATGATGGAAGCACTTCCTATTTCCATAATTCCATTGGTGGTTATCACGCCGCAAAAATGGAAAGATATCAAGAGTTGTACGATTTTCATATTTCCAAAAACAATATTGAAGTGTTAAATATGCTAAACACCAAATATTTCATTTTTGAAGACAGAAGTCAACATGAAACTGTACAACAGAATCCAGCGCCAAATGGAAACGCATGGTTGGTAAATACCCTGAAAATTGTTGACAATGCCAATGAAGAAATATTAGCCTTAGACAGTTTAAAAACAAAAACAGAAGCTGTGATTGACAGAAGGTTTGTTTCGGAAGGATTGAGTACAAATTATCCTAAAGATTCAACCGCAACAATTCAATTAACATCCTATGCGCTAAATAATCTTGTTTATGCTTTCACTTCAAAAACGGAACAATTTGCCGTGTTTTCTGAAATTTATTACAAAAATGGATGGAATGCTTATATAGATGGGAATTTAACGCCATATTATCGCGTTGATTATGTTTTGAGAGGAATGGAGATTCCAAAGGGAACACATAAAATTGAATTTAAATTTGAACCAACGGTCATAAAACAAGGAAATACCATTACATTAATTTCGTATGGATTGCTTCTGATAATTTCCGTAGGTTGGTTTTTTGTCGACAGAAAGAAATCTTAACTGACAGAATAATTCATCAATTTTAGAATTCTTAAAAAATTCGTTTTGTTTCTTGAAGAAACCATGAGCTTTTTTTTGTTTGAGAGTACAAGCTCACCTGTGTGGTTAAATTGAACAATGTGCTTTAAGTTTAGAAGGGTAGAACGATGTATCCTAAAAAAAGTAGCCTGCAATAAAACACTTTCCACCTTTTTTAAATTGGTTGAAGTAGTATAAACCTTATTGTCTATTGTATGAAAATGTGTGTAACTTCCATCTGCTTCACAGTATAAAATATCATCTATGTCAACAAGAATGAAATCTCCGTTATTCATTGGCAGAGATATTTTATGATGTTTGTTTTCCAGTTGATTTTTAAAAGCGACGTACTTATCAGTATTAAAAGCTGATTGTTTTGATAAAAATTTGTCTACAACCGCAATTAATTGTTCTTCTTGTATAGGTTTATTCAGATAATAAAAAGCAAAATAATCCATCGCTTTTTCTTTATAATCTCTAAGTCCTGTGGTGAAAATGACTTCAAATGACGAAGAATTTGAAAAGTGATCCAATATTTCAAAACCATCCCCATCCTGTAATTGAATGTCTAGAAATACCAATTGGGGATTTAAGTCATTTATTAGTTTAATTCCTTTTTCTACTCCGGTTTCGTGACCAACAATAGTGAGTTGGGAACCATAATTTCTTTCTAAAATATTTTTAAGATGCAAGTAGGCAGCATTTTCGTCTTCAATAATTACGGCACTTATCATAGAGATAATTTTAAAAACTTATTAATGGAATTTTTAAGGTAACTTTTAAACCCACTAAGGTATTAAATTCATCTGTTACATTTGAAACAATAACTAAATTTTCTTCACTTTTAGATTCATTAATCAATTGAAGCCGTTCGTTTATATTGGAAAATGATATTCCCGAACTGCTCGATGTTGAAGAATTATCACTTTTTTGAATTCCAACGCCATTATCTAAAATTTCACAAATGAGAAATTCCTTATTTTCAATATTAAAATTCACGATAAGGTGATTTATTTTATTCTCTTCCTTAAAACCATGCTTAAATGAGTTTTCTATAATTGGCTGTAAAATCATTGGAGGAACCAATATGTTTTCCAGTTCTTCCTGAGAAATGGATGCCGTATTTATGGTATATGAGGTGTTTTTATGGAATCTTAATTTTTGAAGTTCCAAATATAATTTCGCCATTTCAATTTCATCGGTTAAATTAATGAGGTTAGATTTGGTTGATTGAAGTATTAAATTTACGAGTACTGCAAATTTACTTAAACTGCCTTTTACTTCTTCAAGTTCTCCCTTATTTACTAAATTTTCAATATTTACCAGCAAATTGTTTATGAAATGGGGATTCATTTGTGCATTTAATGCCTTGTAACGCAGATTGGAAATGTTTTCTTTGATTTTTTCGTTCTGTTTAATTTTCAGATTTCTTCTGTAAAATAAATAAATAATAAGCAATAGTAGGGTTCCCACTGCAATGCTTATAAACCACCAGGTTTTGTATAAGGGCGGTTTAATGGTAAATGCAAATATGGAAGGATTGATGCTTTCCAAGTTGTTTTTTGAGATAGCCTTTATCTCAAAAGTGTAGTTGTCTGGAGGTAATGAGGAATACCTTACTGTATTATTTTTGGTTTCAATCCAATTAGGTTCTAAGCCCAATAATCGATACTTAAAAGTAATGTTTCCAAGACTTTTAAATGATATTCCGGAAAAATTAAACTGAATGTTGTGGGATTGGTAATCAAATTTTTGATTGTTTGTTTTATCAATGTTTTTATTGTTCAGCAGCACCTCATTAATATGAATTTTAGGAGGGGGTATTGAGTTTTCTTCCGTTGAAATATCAATAATGTTCAATCCGTTAGAAGTGGCAACATACACTTTATTCTCATACACATAGCAATCTCTGACATCGTTGCTATACAATCCGTCGGATATGGTATAACTTTTAAGGCGTATTAAATTATTGTTGCCATCGAACTCAAGCCGATTCAATCCTAAATTACTGGAAAGCCAAATATTGTTTTTTGTATCAACAAAAATTGATTTTATATAATTGATCAACAAACCGTCTTCTTTAGAAATTATTTTGAATTTTCCGTTTTTCAAAATTCCTAAACCATTTGTGTTTGATCCTACCAATAATCCACTTGAACTATTTTCCAATGCGTAAATAATACTTTTATTGAATTGATTTCCGATATCGTATTTTTTGGTAACACCGGCATTTTGAAGATATAAACCATTGGTTGTGCCAATCCATAAGCTGTCATTTCCTGAGTAAAAAATAGATGTACTTCTTTGATCCCATAATTTTTCTGTAAAAAATGATGTTTTGTTTATTTTTCCAACTCCATTTGAATTGGCGGTATAAATTTCATTGCCTGCAATTGAAATTAATTTGAAGTTTTTTAAATTAGTTTTTAAAAAATCAGCATCATACATGTTTTTGATGCTTTTTATTTTTAAATCTGAATTTAGTTGATGAATACTAAAATTATCCAGAATAAAAAGCTGATTTTTATGCGAGGTCAACTGTTTTATTCTTACCTGATTTTTATCCACTTTCAGGGTGGCTATAGTTTGTAAGTTTTCCTTATTTAAAATGACAACTTCACTTATTTCATTTCCCAAAACCAATTTATCCTGAAATATGTTTACTGAATATAAATTGTTTTTCCTTATGTCCTCAAATTGAATTCCCTGAACTTTTAGATTTGGAAAAAGAAATAGGCCATTGGATTGACTGCCAATCCAAATGTTATTTTCGGAATCAACATAAGCACGAGTTGATTTTGTATTTTTTAAAATTATTTTAGGACTACTAAAATTGTCTTTCTTATTAAAAATGTAAACTCCATCATTTAAATTTGTAATCCAATAATCTTTTCCAATTTTATAAGTTCTTGCTAAAAAATTATTTTGTTCACTAATTAAATGAGTTGAAATATTTTTAATAATCTCATCTTCTTCTCTCAAGAGCATTCCAAAATTATTGTTTATTTTTTCTATTGTTGAACTGGAAAATTGACTTGAATTAAAATCTTTCCATGTTAATAAATTCGATTTTTTGGAGATTAATTTGGTAATAACTTTAATCTTGTTGTTCCTTTTTAAATAGGTCAATAAATGCACTTTTTGATGGATATCTTCAACAAAAAAAGACGAAAAAGTTAATTTTATGTTATAAATATTCGAGTAATTTTCAATGCTTAAATCAGGATTAAGAACTTTAATGGTATTTGAATTTTGACAAAACCAAATTTTTCCTTTTGAATCCTCAAAAACATCATCAATAAATTTAGGAAATTGTAATTTATTTAAAAAAGCAAGATTGTCCTTATTGTAAAAATGATCATTTTGAATAAATCCAATACTTCCATTAAATGCCGTCATCCAAATTCTATTCTTAGAATCTTTATAAAGGGCTAAAATTTCATTTCCAGGAAGTCCATCGGTTACAGTGAAATTTTTAAAAGTAAGTCCATCAAATTTGCTAATGCCATAATCAGTTGCAAGCCAAATGAAGCCATCTTCATCCTGAGCAATATCATAAATGGTGTTGCTTGGTAGACCATTATTTGTTGTAAACTGTGTCAATCCCGGAATTTGGGCAAGTAAAGATGTTTGAAATAGTAAGAATACGATAAAAAAGTAAACAATTACACGCATTTATAATTGGCAATTAAATATCAAATATAACGCTTATAAATTTATAAAGCACCTTCATGTTTAAAATATATACGCTTGTAAATGAAGTATTTTACTTTAAAGATATTCAATGTACATTAGCATCAATCAACTCAGCTGCAGGAAAATTATTTGAAAAGGGTAAAACAAGTTATGAAAGGGGAGAAGGTGCTTTTAAGCACCTTTTTTTTTGCTCAAAAATTATTTCCCAGTATTATTTTATTGATTATGTATAATTAAATCAATACCTTGTCAAAGAATTTAAAATTTATATATTTACTTGATGTACAGTGAATTACTATTAAAAAGATCTCGCAATCCACTAAAATTTATACGAAGTGATTCTACTACAACACTTGCAATTTTAGATTTATGGAAAGTTAAATTATATTTTTTTCATTTTTTGCTTAAAAAATAGTTCGTATGCGCATTGGAATGATTTTAGATAAAACGTTTCCGCCCGATCCAAGGGTTGAAAATGAAGCAATTTCTCTTATTGACAAAGGGCATGAAGTTTTTTTGTTTTGTTTAAAATACAATAAAAATGATGGAGATGTTTTAATTAACGGTATACAAGTAAAGCGTTATAAATCAAATAAATTAGAATACAAATTATCTGCATTGGCATATACATTTCCTTTTTATACGTTTATGATGGCAATAAAAATTGCCGACTTTTTGAACAAAAATAAAATTGAAGCTATTCACATTCATGATATGCGAATTGCTGATGCTGTTTTTATAGCAAATAAAAAATTAAAATTAGCTACGGTTTTGGACTTGCATGATAATATGCCAGAAATCATGAAACTGTATTCCCATCTTCAAAAATTTCCTGGAAAACAGCTGATTTCTCCCAAAAAATGGAAGCAAAAAGAGGAAGAATTTATTAGTAACGCGACTAAAATTATAACGGTCTCGCAAGAATTTATAGAGGAAGTTGTTGGACGAACAAAAATCGCCCGCGATAAAATTATGCTGGTTCCAAATACGGTGCATCTATCATTTTATAATGATGCCGTAATTAATAAATTGATTGTTGACGCCTATATGAATGATTTTGTGATTTTATATTTGGGGGATACTGGGTTACGCAGAGGTCTTCAAACTGTAATTGAATCGTTGGTAATTTTAAAGGAAAGAATCCCAAATGTGAAGTTGCTAATTGTTGGTAATAGTTCTACAGACGCAATTTTGAAAAAGCAGGTGATTGATTTGAAGTTGGAGAATTATGTTGATTTTCAAGGATGGCAGGACGTAAGTTTATTCCCATCTTATATTGTTGCTAGTTCCGTTTGCATTTCACCGTTGCACCGAAATATTCAACACGATGTGGCTTACGCGAATAAACTTTTTCAATATATGAGTTTTGGAAAACCTGTTTTAGTAAGTGATGCCATAGCACAGAAAAATTTGATAGAAAAAACAAATTCAGGATTGGTGCATTTGGAGAAAAACCCTCAAGATTTTGCAGATAAAATTTTACAATTATATGCTGATCAAGATTTAAGAGAACGATTAGGTAAAAATGGAAAACAATTTATAGAAGAAGAATTTTGTTGGGAAAAAACCTCGAAAAAATTGATAGCTTTGTACGAAAATCTAAGTAAATAATGAAGAAAGCGCTTGTCATAACCTATTATTGGCCTCCTGCCGGAGGTTCGGGGGTGCAACGGTGGCTTAAGTTTGTGAAATATTTTCGAGATTTTGATATTGAACCCGTTGTTTATACTGTTGAAAATCCCAATTATCCCATTATTGATGGATCATTGAACAAAGATATTCCTGAAAGTATTGAAATATTAACCCAACCAATTTGGGAACCCAATAATTTGTTTGCTTTCTTCGGAAAAAAGAAAACGGAAAGTGCCGGATTTTTAAATCCGAATCCTTCCTTATTCGGAAAAATCCTTCAATATATAAGGGCAAATTATTTTATTCCGGATGCCCGTAAATTATGGGTAAAACCATCAACCAACTACTTAAAAGAGTATTTGAAATCAAACAAAATTGATATAGTAATTACTACCGGTCCGCCGCACAGTATGCACTTAATTGGTTTAAATTTGAAGAAAGAACTTAATATAAACTGGATTGCTGATTTTAGGGATCCGTGGACAGAAATTGATTATTTTCAACAATTGCCATTAACAAAAAGGGCAATTGAAAAACATCAATCTTTAGAAAATGAGGTCTTGAAAAATGCTGATGCTGTTTTAGTTGTTGGCAAAACCATGGGGGAGAAGTTCAAAGAATTTAACAACAATGTAGTTACCGTAACAAATGGTTTTGATGAAGTGATCACTGATTCTATTGTTGAACTGGATTCAAAATTTACAGTGACGCATATCGGATTAATGAACGCCGACAGAAATCCAAAAATATTGTGGGAAGTTTTATCGGAAATTATTTCTGAAAACATAGAATTTGCAGCAGATTTTGAATTGAAGTTGATTGGAAAAGCAGATGCTTCCGTAATAGATGATATTTCAAAATACCAGCTTTCCAAAAATGTTCACGTCATTGATTATGTAACTCACGATAAAGTTGTTGAGTTTCAGAAAAAAACGCAGGTATTGCTGTTGATTGTAAATAATGTGGCAAGTGCAAAAGGTATTATTACCGGAAAAATATTTGAATATTTAATGGCAAAACGTCCAATTTTGGCAATTGCGCCAATCAATGGAGATGTTTCGGAAATCATAAATGAAACCAATTCGGGAACAGTCATCGATTTTAAAGATAAGATTGTATTGAAAAAGGCTATATTAGAATTGTATGCTAAATTTAAGTTGGGCAATTTAACGGTAGAATCAAAAAATATTACGCAATTTCACAGAAAGGAATTGACAAAAAGAGTTTCAGAACTCATATATAAGATAACTGAATGAAGAAAATTGTAACCATATTAGGTGCACGCCCACAATTTGTAAAAGCAGCCGTATTAAGCCGAATAATCGCTAAATACAATGCTGTTGAAGAGGTTATTATACATACCGGACAGCATTATGATACCAATATGAGTGCCGTTTTTTTTGAAGAAATGAAAATTCCAAAACCAAAATACAATTTGGCAATAAACGGATTGAGCCATGGGGCAATGACCGGACAAATGCTCATTGAGATTGAAGCGGTTTTATCCAAAGAAAAACCAGATCTGGTGTTGGTTTACGGCGATACAAATTCCACGTTGGCTGGTGCATTGGCGGCAAAGAAAATGAATATAAAGCTTGTTCATGTTGAAGCTGGATTGCGTTCTTTTAACATGAAAATGCCCGAAGAAATTAATAGAATTTTAACCGATAGAATTTCTGATTTACTGCTTTGCCCAACAGATACGGCCTTGAAAAATTTGGAAAACGAAGGGTTTGAAAATCTGACTTCTAAAGTTGTGAAATGTGGCGATATTATGAAAGATGCCGTTGAATATTACGGTAAAATTTCAGAAGAGAAATCTGCCATTATTTCAGATTTAAACTTAATTCCAAATGAATTTGTGTTGGCAACCATCCATCGACAGGAGAATACAGACGATCTGGAGAAGCTAAAAGAAATTTTCGAAGGTTTGGAATTAATAAGTAAAGAAAAGCAAGTAGTTTTGCCGCTGCACCCAAGAACAAAAGCTATTTTAAATCAGCATCATTTAACCTATGACATTAAAATAATTGATCCGGTAGGGTATTTTGATATGCTTGAAATGTTAAAAAAATGTAATTTGGTGATAACTGATAGCGGCGGACTCCAAAAGGAAGCATTTTTTAATAAAAAGCATTGTATCATTGTAAGAGAAGAAACTGAATGGGTAGAACTGGTTGCCAACGGATTTGCTGAAATTGTGGGCAGTGATAAAAAGAAGATGTATAAGTCTTTTGAAAATTACCAAAAATCAATCGCTAATTTTGAAATGAATTTATTCGGAGAAAATGTAGGGGAGAAGATTTATAATGAAATTTTTAAGTTATTGTAATGGGAATTATTTTAAAGCAATCTTTTTTTAATACACTTATTATCTTTTTAGGTTTTGCAGTTGGTGGCATAAATGTGTTGTTTTTGTACACGCATTTTTTACATGAGGATTATTTTGGCTTGATTACTTTTTTGCTTTCTGCAGCAAATATCATTTTGCCGTTGCTTGTTTTTGGGATGCAAAATACAATTGTTAAGTTTTATTCTTCCTATCAAACTAAAATTGAAAAAGATGGCTTTTTAACAACAACGCTTTTATTGCCGCTATTCATAATTATTCCATTGGCTTTTATAGGCACTTTTATTTATGAAAGTATTGCGGATTGGATTTCTATGGAAAATCCCATCATTAAAAAATACACGTATCTCATCTTTTTACTAGCCATTTTTATGGGTTATTTTGAGGTTTTTTATTCGTGGACGAAAGTGCAGCTAAATTCTGTTTTCGGAAATTTTATCAAAGAAATTTTCCCACGCATTTGTACTTCGTTTTTATTGTTTGCAGTATTTTTTAAATGGCTGACAAATGAACAATTTATTTATGGCGTTGTAATTGTGTATGGAATAAGTACTTTAATTATGATGTTTTATGCTTTTTATGTATATAAACCAACATTTAAATTGATGCTTCCTTCAAATTTTAAGGAAATAATTTCCTTTTCTATGTATATCATTGTCGCTGGATCTGCTGCCGGAGTGTTGCTTGAAATTGATAAGTTTATGATTCCCCAAATGGAAAAAATAGCACAGGTTGCCTATTATTCGGTTGGAATTTATATTGCAAGTGTCATTGCAATTCCTACGCGTGCTATGCAACAAATTACAAGCCCTATCACCGCCAAAGACATGAACGACAATAATATTGGCGAAGTTGAAAAACTTTACAAACAGACTTCCATAAATTTATTGGTCATCGGTGGTTTATTTTTTTTATTGATTAATTTAAACATTTCCGATTTGTATGTGTTAATTAACAAACCTGAATTTACCAAAGGGATTTGGGTTGTATTGATTATATCACTTTCAAAACTCATGGAATTGGCCTTGGGAACAGGAAATGCAATTTTGCTAAATTCAAAATACTATAAAATATTTTTTTACTTGTCATTGGCCATGGCCTTAAGTGTCATTTTTTTAAACAAGTGGTTAATTGATTTAATTGGCATCAACGGGGCAGCTATCGCAACACTAATTGTTGTTGTTGTATATAGCCTGACTAAAATTATTTATTTAAAGGGAAAATTAAATATTCAGCCTTTTGATGGCAATACAATAAAATTGGCAGTCATTATTATGGCAATATTTGCGACTTTTTATTTTTGGAATTTTAACTTCCATCCCATTATTAATATAGGACTTAAAGGAATAATTATCTCAATATTGTATTTTTTGCTTATTAATAAAATGAATATTTCAAAAGATATCAATAGTTTTGTTACAAAATTCGTTGCAAAAAATTAATAGATTAATAGATTTTTTTTAGTTAAATAAATAACCTCTTTAACCTAAGACTTTAAACATAATGATTTATCTGCTTCACGTTTTTTATGGTTTAATAATGGCATATTTCGGTTTGATTTCACCGGGAATGTTGAATATGACTGTGCTTAAAATCAGAATTAATGTGGGTAAAACTGAAAGTTTGAAATTCGCTTTTGGCGCTGCAGTTATTGTTTTTTTTCAGGCAGGAATCGCCTTGTTTTTTGCCGAATTTCTCATTGAGAATCCGAAAGTTATTGCTGCTTTAAAAATGGTAGGTGTTTTTGTGTTTTTTATCTTAGCAATTTTCTTTTTTAGGCTGTCTCGCAAAAAAATGGAAGCAAAAAGCGAAATTAGTAAAGGAAATTATTTTTTTAAAGGTTTGGGAATGTCATCGGTGAATATGCTGGCAATTCCTTTTTATTTGGGTATCAGTATTTATTTAGGTTCTGAAAATAAGATAATTATTGAATTTCCCTATATTTTATTTTTTATTCTTGGTGCCTCAATGGGTTCATTTTTGCTATTTTACACCTATATATTTTTTGCAAAAATTATCAGTAAGAAAATTTC
>JAGXIN010000058.1 GCA_024635575.1 Flavobacteriia bacterium | reverse complement strand
GTAATTTATGACCTCAGGTGTTGTTGAAATATATTGCGCAATCTCTTTGGTCACTGCAGCTGTTCTTTCCAGCGTAGTGCCTTCCGGCATGTCAATAATTACCTGAAATTCATTTTTGTTGTCAAAAGGCAACATTTTTACGGCTACTGATTTTGTGAAGAACATCAATATGGATCCTGCCAATAAAACAAAGGTAATTCCAATGGTGAGCAATCGTTTATTCCGACTGTCCAAAAGTGGTTGTTCTAATTTTTTATAGATTTTATAAATCATACCTGCTTCCAGGCCTTGTTCTTTTTTGTGTTCTTGCGAATCTTTTTCCCTTAATAAATGATACCCTAAGTATGGTGTAACGGTTAAGGCAACAAAAAGTGACAATATCATGGCAATAGAAGCGCCAATTGGCATCGGACTCATATAAGGTCCCATCATTCCCGAAACAAAAGCCATAGGCAAAATAGCAGCAATCACAGTGAAAGTTGCCAAAATTGTTGGATTTCCTACTTCATTAATGGCATAAATGGCAGCTTGCTTAAATGGCAATCGCTTCATTTTAAAATGCCTGTGCATATTTTCGGCGATAATAATACTGTCATCAACCACAATTCCCACCACAAAAACCAAGGCAAATAAGGTAATTCGGTTTAAAGTATAGCCCAATAAATAATAACTGAACAAGGTTAAGGCAAAGGTTAACGGTACAGAGAAAAATACCACCAATCCACCACGCCAGCCCATGGCCAACATCACCAAAATGGTAACTGCCAAAATGGCTACGCCTAAGTGAAGCAACAATTCACCCACTTTATGCGAAGCGGTTTCTCCATAGTTTCGGGTAATTTCAACATGTACATCAGTAGGAATTAAATTTTGTTTTAAGTTTTCCACCCTCTCCAAAATCTTTTCAGAAATTTTCATGGCATCGGCTCCTTTAACCTTTGCTATTGAAAGTGTTACGGCATTGTATTCACCAGAATTTGCAGTGAATTTATCATTCGCTTTTCCATAGCCGAAAGACACATAGCTACTTGGAGTTTCGGGACCGTCTTGTATGGTGGCAACCTGTTTTAAGTAAACCGGCTTGTCGTTATAAACGCCCACAACCAAATTTTCAACATCTTCTGAAGAGGTTAAAAATTTTCCGGTGGTAATTAAATATTCCTGATCATTTTTTACAAAGTTGCCAGATTGTGAACTGCTGTTATTGGCTTTGATCATTTCCATAATTTCAAGCGCATCTATGCCGTTTTCAGCCATTTTATCTTTATCCAAGACCACTTTCAGCTGGCGATTTCTGCCCCCGATTACTTTGGTAATGGAAACGTCTTTTACTTTTTCTATTTCAGAAGTCACTTCTTCCGCTATTTGACGAATCTGAAAATCGTTATAAGTTGAACTCCAAAAAGTAAGTCCAAGCATAGGAACATCATCTATTGATCTGGTTTTCACCAAAGGCTGTGTAACTCCCGGAGGAAACATACCCTGATGACGCATTAATTCATCATACAATTTCACATAAGAGCGCTCTGTGTCTTCACCTACGTAAAATTGCACAATGATCATAGATTGACCGTTCATGGCGATGCTGTGCACATGTTGCACACCCTTAATATTGGAAATAATTTTTTCCAAAGGTTTCACCACCCGGCTTTCCACTTCGGTGGGGCTTGCTCCCGGATAACCGACCAATACATCGGCCATAGGAACAATAATTTGTGGTTCTTCTTCTCTTGGAATGAGAAATGAACTATATATGCCAATTGCCATCAAGGCGATCATTAACAATATGGTCAACTTAGAATTGATGAATATATTGGCTATTTTACCTGAAATTCCTTCTTGCATTTTTTATAGTTTAGCCCCCTAACCCCCGAAGGGGGAATAAAAGGGAATTAATTATTTTTTTATTTTTTACTGCTACTGCAAACTGCTACTGCAAACTGCGACTGAATACTGCCTACTGAATACTGCCACTGAATACTGCCACTGAATACTGTGACTGAATACTGCGACTGAATACTGCCTACTGAATACTCACTTTTGCTCCATTATACAATTTACCTTCTGCAGAAACAATAAATTGCTCATTTGCAGCCAATCCCGATAAGACCTGTACTTTATCACCAAAGGTTTTTCCGGTTCTTAACCATCTTAAAATGGCAACATTTTCATTTCCAATAGTGTAGATCCCGGTTAACTGTCCTTGCTTTATCAAAGCATTTTCAGGAATTAAAATCAGGTTTGTTTCTTTTGAATTTTCAATGGGAAATTGCACGGAAGTATACATGCCGGAAAGTAATTTTTTATCGGTTTTGTCTAATACCACTTTCACCAAATACTGTCCGCCTGTATTTTTTGCCGAAGAACTTACTTCAGTAACGGTTCCTGTTAAAAGTTGATTGGTAGATTTTACCAAAACATTGGCGGTTGTTCCATCCTTAATTTTAGTGATTTCCGATTCAGGCACCAAAGCGGTCACTTGAAATTTGCCTGGAGTTTCCATACTAATTAAAGGCATGCCCGGATTTGCCATATCGCCTTTATTTATAAATTTTCCGGTGATAACGCCACTGAACGGCGCGGAAATATTTGAGTAGGCCAATTGTGCATTTACCTGATTTTTCATTTGGTTGGCGGCTTCCAATCGTGCTTTTGCCATTTCATAATTGGCAGTGATATCATCCATTTCTTTTTGGGAAGCACTGTTTTGTTCGTATAATGCCTTAAAACGGTTGTAATCTTTTTCGGCATTTTTAAAGGCGGCTTTGGCTTCTGTAATTGAGGCCGTTACCTGTGCGCTTTGTGCAGAAATATCGGCATTGTTTATACTTAATAATAATTGGCCTTTGGATACTTTATCCCCAACATTTACATAAGTATCCGTTACATAGCCCATCATTCGGGTACTTAAGTTTGCGTTTTGTACCGCTTCAATTTTGCCGCTTGCCGATAAAAATGTGCTGTCTTCAGCTGATGGTGTGCTCACTTTTACTGCAATAGCAGGAGCGTTATCAGTTGATGCTGCTTTGTCTTTGCCACAACCTGCAACTAAAATTAATGTTGCTATTGTGAATATTGTTATGAATTTTTTCATTGATTTCTAAATTTTAAGAATGGTTTTGTGTTTTATTTTTTCTTTTATTGGCTTTATTTTGTTAAAAATACCACGTAAGCTTTCGCATAATTATAGTTAAAAACAGTTTGAAGGTATTCCAGTTGTTTTTGCATATACTGTGTTTCGGAAATGAGTAAATCCGAAGTTTTTTCCAATCCTTGTTCAAACCTGTTTGTTCTTATTCTTAAAGCTTCTTTCGATTGTTCTGAAGCTAAATTTGTTAAATACAACTTGTTTTCTGCATCTTTTAACTGACGCTTGGCTGTATTGTATTCTAAAGTGCTCTTATTGATATATTGTTCCAGACCAATTTCCGCTTTGTCAAGTTCTGCTTTGCTTTTTTGAATTTTACCGATGCGTTTATAGCCTTCAAATACATTCCATGATAATTGTGCGCCTACCAAATAACCTTTCGCATCTGTGCCAAAAATTTGGTCATCGTACATTTCATAGCTGCCAAAAGCATTTAAGTTCGGCAAATAGCCCATTTTATTTGCTTTATGCATATTGTTGTAAGCTTCTGTACTTTGTTGCATCGCATCAATATCTGCTCTGTTCTGGGAAAGATTTTCATTATAAATGGATAAATCCAATTCCGCTTTTAGTTCAGTGCCAGGTTTTAAAACTGCTTCATTTTGCTCCCCCATTAAAAATTTGAGATTTTCGGAGGCGTTTTGAACGCTGCTTTTTGCGCTTAATAGCTGATTTTCAACTTCGGTCATATGAACTTCAACCGATAAAATGTCAGCTTTTTGCATATAGCCTTGCGCAAACTTATTGTCGGCAATTTTTTTATTTTCAAGTGCGGCTTCTTTTGCTTTTTCCAAAACAGCAACAGCTTTATAAGCCACCTGTAATTGCATATAGGCTTTTGTAACTTCCAGTTTTATGTAGTCCTTTGTTCTTTCCGACTGCGATTCCATAGCATTCATTTTTGATTTTGCGGCTTTGCGCATAAACAATCCGTCTGCATTAAAAATAGGTTGCTGAATTTCTATTTTTGTGGCGAAATTTTTTACTTCACCAGGATCATTTAATAGCGCCGGATTAAAATCGGCTTGGGTCAGTATTTCCTGATTTAATTTTGAACCAAATGCCATTAACGGATTTGTAGTTGCAATAGCCGTATGTGAAATCGAAATATTGGGTAAAAAAATGGAATTTGTCTGATTGAAATCTGCCTTGGCAGCATTGTAATCTTCAGTTGAAATTTTAATGGTATAATTGTTCTGTTCAACTTTTTCCAACACCTCATCAAGAGAAATTATTTCTTGTTGTGCGCTAATAATTAATATGTTAAAAAGAAAAAATACAATTAATAAACTTTGTTTTAGTTGCATAGTTTTGTTTTTTTGTTCGCTGCAAAAGTAGTTGGGTCATAAACGATATGGAGTCATAAACGTTACAGAGATATGTAACATTTATGACACGAGTTTACATGATAACCAACTAAAGGTTAAGGTACTGAAAGAACCTTAAATATGAAATGATTTTGATAAAAATTTTGTGTTTATTTAGGAAAGTAAACCGGCCAAAACTTTTGTTTTTGGGAATTTTTCCAAAATAATTTTGATAAATACCGTTAAAGGTATTGCCATGATTAACCCTGCAGTTCCCCATATGTAACCCCATAGCATGAGCATGACCAAAATAGCAATAATGTTGATTGAAAAGGACCGACCCATAAATATTGGTTCTAAAATTCCGCCAAATAAAACCTGTACACCAGTTATGGTAAGTATAAAAAAGAATAAATAACTCGTGGGATCAAGCTGGACAAAGGCAAATATCGCCAATAAAATAACAGTTACAAAAGAACCGATCATTTGGACAAAATTAATCACAAAAGCGAATAATCCCCAAAATATAGGGAAGTTGATGTCAAAAAACAAGCATGCCAAACCAATGCCAATTCCCGTTAAAAGGCTAACCAATATTTTTACTTTTATGAATGTCCGTAAATCTTTTTCAATTTTCATGAAGGTTTTTACGGAAGCATATTTTTGCGTGAGGATGGTGTTGTTGAGTAATTTTTCAAAATTAAGGGACTCCGCAAGCCATAAAACAACGAAGAAAGCTGTCATTAATGTCATGGAAAGTGTTTTGCTGATATATTTTGCAATGGAACTGAAGTTCTTTGAGATGCTGTCTTTTTGAAGAAAATTTGAAAATACATTTTTGTCTTCAACAAAGTATTTAACGCCAAAAAATTCTTCCATACTAAAAAGCAAATCTGAGACTTTTTTTTCAGCTTTCTCCAAAAACAAGCTATCAGTGGATAAAATTTCTTTGCTGGACAGTTTCACCAATTCCCCGCCAATTTTAAACAAAGCAGCAAAAATAAGGATGACCACAAAAATACTGATAAATTTTGGCACTTTTCTTTTATTAAACCATCTCATTAACGGTAAAAACAACAATGCAATAAACATAGATGCAATGAGCGGAACAAAAATAAAAGACAATATTTTCAGCAAATAAAAAATTAACGGAAT
>JAGXIN010000057.1 GCA_024635575.1 Flavobacteriia bacterium | reverse complement strand
GGAAGCCGCTTATACACCACATATTTTTGAGGTAAAACTAAATGGTAAAAAAACGCTTGAAGCAAAAGGAAAATGGGAAGTGAAAGGCCTTTATATGGCCGGACCATTTTTAAGTTATTCTGTAATAGACAAAGCAAACAATAGATTGGTGGTGGTTGAGGGATTAACCTATGCGCCTTCTATAAATAAACGAGACTATATGTTTCAATTGGAAGCAATTATGAAAACCATCAAGGTTAATTAAATATTAAAATACTTTATAAAAAGAGGCTGTTTTCAAAAATGTTTGAAAACAGCCTCTTTTTATTTTTATTCACTCATTTTCGCCCAGCTGTCTCTTAGAGGTACTGTTCTGTTAAAAACCAAATGGGTTGAAGTAGTATCTTTATCCACACAAAAATAGCCCAAACGCTGAAATTGGAACCGGTCTAATATGTTCGCCGTTTTCAAACTTGGTTCTACAAATGCCTCGAGAACCGTTAAGGAATTGGGGTTTAAAAAGTCTTTAAAATCTTTGCCTTTTTGGCTGTCTGGTGCTTCTTCAGTAAACAATCGGTCATAAACCCTCACTTCTGCTTTTAATGCGTGTTTAATAGAAACCCAGTGTAACGTGCCTTTTACTTTACGTTGGCTGGCTTCCGTTCCGCTTCCGCTTAAACTGTTGGTGTCATAAGTGCAGTGAATTTCGGTAATTTCGCCATTTTCGTCTTTAACCACGGATTCTCCTTTAATAATATAGGCGTTTTTTAAACGCACTTCTTTACCTATTGAAAGTCTAAAGAATTTTTTATTGGCCTCTTCCTTAAAATCTTCTTTTTCAATATAAATTTCTCTGCTAAAAGGCACTTCTCTAAAACCCGCGCTTTGGTCTTCCTGATTGTTTTCTGCCGATAACCATTCCTCTTTTCCTTCAGGATAATTGGTAATCACCAATTTAATCGGATTTAAAACGGCCATAACGCGAGGTGCCGTCTTGTTTAAATCGTCTTTTATGCAATGTTCCAGCAAAGCGACGTCAGTTACGTTATCGCGCTTGGAAATTCCTGCTGTTTCGCTAAAAGTTCTAATAGATTCAGGCGTATAACCTCTTCTTCGCAAACCCGAAATGGTTGGCATTCTTGGATCGTCCCAACCGGTAACAATCCCTTCTTCAACCAATTGCAGCAATTTTCGTTTGCTCATCACCGTATAACTTAAATTTCTACGCGCAAATTCGCGTTGTTTCGGACGTAATTTTGATGGATCGGAAACTTGGTCAATGTACCAGTCGTACAAATCTCTATGACTTTTAAACTCAAGCGTGCAAATAGAATGGGAGATTTGCTCAATATAATCGCTTTCGCCGTGTGTCCAGTCGTACATCGGATAAATACACCAATCATTTCCAGTTCTGTGGTGGTGTCTTTTTAAAATCCTGTACATAATTGGGTCGCGCATATGCATATTCACATGTTTCATGTCAATTTTTGCACGTAAAACGTGAGAACCTTCCTCAAAATCGCCATTTTTTATTTTTAAAAACAGCGCTAAATTTTCTTCAATAGTTCTGTTTCGGTTCGGACTGTTGGTTCCCGGTTCGGTTGGTGTTCCTTTTTGCAAAGCCATTTTTTCCGAAGATTGGTCATCAACATAGGCTTTACCGTCTTTTATGAGTTGAACAGCCCAATCATACAATTGCTGAAAATAGTCCGATGAATAAAATTCTTTGTCCCATTTAAAACCAAGCCATTGCACGTCATTTTTTATGGAATCCACATATTCCTGTTCTTCTTTTGCCGGATTGGTATCGTCAAAACGCAGATTTACCGGCGCATTGTATCGCAACCCCAAACCAAAATTCAAACAAATGGAGGCCGCATGGCCAATATGCAAATAGCCGTTAGGCTCTGGCGGAAATCTAAATCGTAGTTTTTCTTTTGCCAAACCATCTGCCAAATCATCTTCAATAATTTGCTCAATAAAATTAAGCGATTTTTTTTCTTCATTCATAATAACAGGAAAATTATAAGCCACAAAATTATTGATTTTTTTCGGCAAATCAACTACAAAAAGAAACCATATGCATTCATGTGGGAAAACAGGTTTTTAAAAATAATTTTTTGGGCGTTCCCGCTAAAAAAAGCGGGCGGGCTTTCCGTTGTAATCTTTTTATCGGTGAAAAACCTCAAAAAAGGATTTTCACTTCAATCCCTAACGCATTTAAAGACAAAATTGATGATATAAAAATCACAAAACAACTTATCTTTGCCCAAAGGTTTTTAAAATGGGAATAATAAAGTTAAAAAATATACGGGTTTATGCCTATCACGGCTGTATGCTTGAAGAAGGGAAAATTGGTTCCGATTATCGCGTGGACGTTTCGGTAAAAGCCAATTTAAGCACGCCGGCACAAAGTGACAATCTTATAGATACAGTGGACTATGTCCATTTGAACAAAATTGTAAAACAGGAAATGGCCATCCGTGCCAAATTGCTGGAAACAGTTGTAAAGCGTATTTTAGACAGAATTTTACAGGAAATACCATTGGTTGAAAAAGCCTATGTTGCAGTTTCTAAAATAAATCCACCAATTGGCGGAAATGTGGCGATGGTAACGGTTGAAATGAGTAAAGAACGAAGTTGAAAAGTTAGAAAGTTGAAAGTTGAAAAGTCTCTATTTGGAAATCAACAACTAACCAAATAAACGATTACACGATTAAACAATAAAAAAATAATTGTCAATAAATTAAAAATACCTAAATTTGCAATCCGATAATGGCGTTTTGGCCGAGTGGCTAGGCAGAGGTCTGCAAAACCTCGTACAGCGGTTCGAATCCGCTAGACGCCTCTTAAAAACCCAAGCAAATTGCTTGGGTTTTTTGTTTTCTTTAACACCTTGTTACATATAAATTCTTGTATATTTGTGTTAAAGTTTTATTTATGAAAATTTACCCTATCGAAACAGGTAACTTTAAACTGGATGGCGGCGCCATGTTTGGTGTTGTTCCTAAAGTAATCTGGCAACGCACAAATCCAGCAGATGAAAATAATTTAATCGATATGGCATTGCGCTGTATGCTTATTGAAGACGGGGGCCGACTTATTTTAGTCGACAACGGAACCGGTAACAAACAAACCGACAAGTTTTTTAGCTATTATTATTTCTTTGGAGATTTTTCTTTAGATGCCTCTTTGGCAAAATATGGCTTTCATAGAGATGACATTACCGATGTTTTTTTAACCCATTTGCATTTTGACCATTGCGGAGGAAGCATTCAATGGAATAAAGACCACACCGGCTATGAGCCTGCATTTAAAAATGCAAAATATTGGAGCAATAAAAATCATTGGAAATGGGCAGTTGAACCAAATCCAAGAGAAAAAGCCTCTTTTTTAACTGAAAATATAAATCCGATAGAAGAGAGCGGACAACTAAATTTCGTGAACATACCAACTGGAGATTTTGAAAAAAACACTCCGCTTGGTTTTGATATTCTATTTGCAAACGGACATACCGATAAGCTGATGATTCCCCACATTCAATATCAGGATAAAACCATTGTTTTTGTGTCGGATTTGCTGCCAACCGTTGGGCACATTCCTTTGCCTTATGTGATGGGATACGACACGCGTCCGCTTTTGACGATGGAAGAAAAAGCAAAATTTTTAAACAACGCTGCCGATAACAATTATTTTTTGTTTTTCGAGCACGATGCCACCAATGAACTCTGTACCGTAAAACACACCGATAAAGGCGTGCGATTAAACCAAACCTATACATTTAACGAAGTATTTAATTAAACAATAAAAAAAGAATGAGAATATTTAAATCAGTGCATGTTGTTGCATTAGCAACAATCACATTAGCAAGCTGCGGTTCTGTAAAATCTATAACAGATAAGCCAGTTCCAACAATGGATACCACCATATCCATTTCACAAAAGAAAGGCGCCATTGGCGAAGAACAATTTAACCATTGGGCACATGCCGATTTGGTTTTGGATACCATTCCTGGAATGAGCCTTGACAAAGCTTATAAATTTTTAGAAGGAAAAAAAGGAGTAACGGTAATTGTTGGCGTTATTGATTCAGGAATTGATATTGAACACGAAGATTTAAAAGATGTATTATGGACAAATACCGACGAAATTCCTGGAAATGGAATTGATGATGACAACAATGGTTATGTAGATGATATTCACGGATGGAACTTTTTAGGAGGAAATGGTGATCCAGCTCCGGAGCAATTGGAAATTACACGTTTGTTAGCTCCATTAAAAGTTCGTTTTGAAGGCAAAACCATCGAAAACATAAGCGAAGCTGATAAAGCTGATTTTCAAAAATATCAAGAGTATCTTGAGGCTTTCAAAGCTTCATCTTCAAGATATTTTCAAACAATGACACGCTTGGAGCAAATAGCGGCAAGTTTTGGAGCAGTGAAAGATTTTTTAGGTAAAGAAACCATTACGATGGAAGATTTGCAAGGAATCAATACCGAAGATGAAACACTACAAAAACAAGTAGATGATTTGAGAGGCCTTTTTGGAAGAGGCTTGGATGAAGATGCTTTTTTAGAATATTATGAAACTCAAAAGAAAAACAGAAACTACGATTTCAATTTTAACGGCCGTGCAATTGTTGGTGACAACCCGGAAGATATTAACGACACCAACTATGGAAACGGATTTGTGATCGGTGATAAAGAAAGTGAATCTCATGGAACACATGTTTCAGGAATTATTTTGGCATCTCGCAATAATAATATAGGATTAAACGGGGTAGCTAACAATGCAAAATTATTGGTTGTTAGGGCCGTGCCGGATGGTGATGAGCGCGATAAAGATGTTGCGTTGGCAATTAGATATGCCGTAGACAATGGTGCTAAGGTAATCAACATGAGTTTTGGAAAAAGCTTTTCACCTAACAAAGAATGGGTTTTCGATGCCATTAAATACGCTTCGGAAAAAGACGTATTGTTGGTGCACGCTGCCGGAAACGACAATAAAGATATAGATGTAAAAGACAACTGGCCTAATGATTCTGAAGATAAAATAAATGAAATTTCAGACAATGTGATTACCGTTGGAGCAATGAGTTCCAGTTTCAATGAAAATCTGCCGGCTTCATTTTCAAATTATGGCAAACAAAATGTAGATGTATTTGCTCCTGGAGTGCAAATTTATTCAACCGTGCCAAATGACCAATATGCAAAATACAACGGCACTTCCATGGCTTCGCCTGAAGTTGCAGGAATTGCGGCATTAGTTCGTTCTTATTATCCACAATTATCTGCAAGTCAGGTAAAACACATCATTATGAATTCTGGTGTAAAAGTAAATTTACAAGTGCTTGTTCCTGGTGAAAAAGACAAAAAAGCAGTATTTTTAAATTTATCAAAAGCAGGAAGTATTGCAAATGCCTACAACGCATTGTTGCTGGCTGATAAAATGGTAAACGGAAAATAAAATTATAATATTCTGTTAAAAAGCACACTCAAAAAGGGTGTGCTTTTTTGTTTAACGGAGGATATGTTTATATTGCGAACACTAAACAAAACTCAATGAAAAAATTATTAGGCTTTCTGCTTTTAATTACAACAATAAT
Organism: Flavobacteriia bacterium; assembly: GCA_024635575.1. Lineage (GTDB taxonomy): Bacteria > Bacteroidota > Bacteroidia > Flavobacteriales > Flavobacteriaceae > Lutibacter. The sequence continues at coordinate 1,707 of JAGXIN010000057.1, read as the reverse complement.
TACGTCAGCACAAAATAACAACCCTTACTATTGGCAACAACATGGGGATTACAAAATGGATGTGGACGTAGATGCAGAAAATTATCAATATAAAGGAACTCAGGAATTAGAATACACCAATAATTCTCCGGATGTTTTAAATACCGTTTTTTATCATTTGTTTTTCAATGCATTTCAGCCGAACAGTGAAATGGATGCCCGCTTGCAGGCTGTTGTTGATCCGGACGGAAGAATGGCAACTAATATTGGGACTAAAGCAAACCCAATTTTCGAAAGTAGAATTGCCAAATTGAAGCCCAATGAAATTGGCTATTTAAAAGTGTTGTCATTAGATCAAAATGGAAAACCCGTGCAATACAAGTCAGAAGGAACTATTTTAAAAGTTACTTTAAATGAACCAATCCAGCCGGGTGAAACCGTAAAATTTGAGATGACTTTTGAAGGTCAGGTTCCTGTTCATATTAGAAGAGCGGGCAGAAACAGTGAAGATGGTGTAGCCCTTTCCATGGCGCAATGGTACCCGAAAATGGCAGAATACGATATTGAAGGCTGGCACGCAGATCCTTATATTGCAAGGGAATTTCATGGTGTTTGGGCTAATTTTGACGTTACGCTTCACATAGATAAAAAATTCACTATTGGCGGAACAGGTTATTTGCAAAATCCACAGCAAGTTGGCCACGGCTATGAAGATACATCGAAACCGTTAATCCTTCCGAAGGGAAAGGAAATGACATGGCATTTTATTGCGCCAAATGTTATTGATTTCACCTGGGCGGCTGATCCAAATTATGTGCACGATATTTTAAAAACCGCCAGTGGCACAGAACTTCATTTTTTCTATAAAAATGATGAAAAATATGCAAAAGCATGGAAAGAAGTTCAGCCCTTAACAGCGAAAGCCTTGGCTTATTATAATGAAAATATTGGACAATATCCTTGGCAACAATATTCGGTGATTCAAGGTGGCGACGGAGGCATGGAATATGCTATGTGTACTTTAGTTGCCGGAGGCAAAACTTTAAATGATATTGTAGGTACTGTTTTTCATGAATTGGCGCATACTTGGTTTCAACATATTTTGGCTACCAATGAAAGCAAACATTCTTGGATGGATGAAGGTTTTACTTCATATATTTCAACCATGGCATCCAACTTAATTTTAAAAGGCGGAGAAGGAAAACCATCGCCAAGAGATTATAGAGGCTATTTTTATGCTGTAAAAAACGACATTGAAGAACCACTGACAACACATGCTGACCGTTTTAATTCCAATACCGCCTTTAGTATTGGAAGCTATACCAAAGGAAGTATGTTTCTTACACAGTTGAATTATATCATTGGGGAAGAAAATGTGCAAAAAACAATCAAAAGGTATTTTGAAGATTTTAAATTTAAACATCCAACTCCCAATGACATTAAACGAACTGCTGAAAAAGTTTCCGGAATTCAGTTAGGTTGGTATTTGAATGAATGGATTGAAACCACGCATACCATAGATTATGCTGTAGCGAAAGTTGAAGGAAATGCAGTTACTTTAGCAAGAATTGGGCAAATGCCAATGCCTGTTGATATTTCTGTGACTTATGTTGACGACAGTAAAGAATTTTTTTACATTCCTTTACGAATGATGCTTGGCGAAAAAACAACCAAAGCAACTGTTATTAAAGATTGGCCTTGGACAAATCCTAATTATACTTTTACTGC
>JAGXIN010000056.1 GCA_024635575.1 Flavobacteriia bacterium | reverse complement strand
CCTGTTGGAGAAATTTCTCTTCTGATAATGGTTTCGTTTTCAAAATCGATATCATTTTCTTCAAAAAAACCTTCCAAATGATAATTTGAAATAAGAAATTTAGCTTCAATGATACATTTTTTACTGGCATCTTTCAGCGTGGACGTGTCAGCCCTTTTCCCTAAAACAAGTCCAAGCGCACCCAATAAAATTGATTTTCCTGCGCCGGTTTCTCCGGTAATGGTAGATAAATAATCTCTAAAACTAACAGATAAACTATCTATTAATGCATAATTTTTTATGGAAAGATTTGTAAGCATTCTTGAAATTTAATGTTAAGAATTTACTTTATGTCGTTCCACTTGGACGCATTGAGAGGTGAAATTTTTAGTAAGTCTTCTTTTAATTTAAAGGTATCATAATTTGGGCCATCTGAAAAAATGTTGACAATTTCATCTGCTTTAGAATCCATAAATACTCTTAATAAAAACGCATTTGGACGAGAATCATATATGGTTTTCAAAAATCCGATGGATTCCGCAATTTTTTGTTTTGCTTGTCTCTTGTCTTTATGCATCACATCCAGTCCTTTCAAATGATAGGTATACATAGCCGTATGAAATAAACTGTAAGTTGGCGATAAAAGATTGTCAATTAATGTAAATCTGGTTTTAGTTCCGTCATTTTGATTCCAGCCTGCGTAGCCACTTTGTTGAGCCTGCACCACGATATTTTGTGCTTTGGTAAAAAATGAAGTACCACCATTTAAAACAAAAGTATCAGCATCCATTCCTAAAATAGTGTAAACATAAAATGAAACTACAGACACCAAATTGGTTTCGAAAGAGTTTGCGTTAAATTGCAAGGGCTCAAATTCTGCATATTGGAATGAAAAATTGTCATCCTTAAAATTAAAAACTGGTGTTAAATAGGTTGAATTGTAAACAGGACGTGATGACTGTATTTGGATATGACCTTTAAAATCGTCACCAGATTGCTCTAAAATTGTCAGTGTTAAATTGCAATTAATGCGTTCTTGAGGTTCATACTTAAAATTTGTCCAACGTTTTTGGTTTACAAATTCATCTAATGAATTCTCTAATGTTTTGAATATTTGTTTGTTTGAACTCGGAATTTTATCAGCATTAACTGTAATAGTACATCTTAACTCTTGGGCATTTAGCTGAGCTGATACAAAAAAAACAATAAGTAGTTGAACTATTTTACGCATAAAATTTGATTCAAAATTTCATTAAATATATCTTCAGCAACTTCAGCTTTAGATTTTAGACTAAATTCTGAAATTTTTTCGGATTTATCTATAATTGTAACTTTATTTGTTTCCTCTTTAAATCCGGCACCTTTATCCTGAAGTGAATTTAGCACAATTAAATCTAAATTCTTGCTTTTTAATTTAGCAATTGCATTTTCAATTTCATTATTTGTTTCCAGCGCGAAACCTACCAAAAATTGATGGCTTTTAACTTTTCCCAATGAAGCCAGTATATCCTTGGTTTTCACCAATTCAAGAGTTATGGTATCATCTGATTTTTTAATTTTGGAAATTGCCACATTTTTTGCCTTATAGTCTGCCACAGCTGCCGAAAGAATGGCAATATCAACAGAAGCAAAGTACTTATGAACTTCATTGTACATTTCTTCAGCACTCACAACATCAATTCTTTTAATTAAAGAATTTGAAACTGTTTCATTTGAATTTCCTGTAATTAAATAAACATTAGCGCCTAAATTAGCCGCTTTTTTAGCCATTTCAAATCCCATTTTACCGGAAGAATGATTTCCTATAAAGCGAACCGGGTCTAAAGCTTCATAAGTTGGCCCTGCAGTAATTAAAACCCTTTTATTATATAGCGGCAACCCTTTAACAATCTCATTTTCAATAAATGACACAATATTTTCAGGTTCTTCCATGCGCCCTTCTCCCACCAAACCACTGGCAAGTTCACCACTTGCAGGCGGAATAAAAACATTCCCAAAACTTTGTAATTTTTCTATGCTTTTTTTTGTGGCCGGATGCTGGTACATATCTAAATCCATCGCCGGAGCGAAATATACTTTACATTTGGCCGATAAATAAGTGGCTAATAATAAATTGTCGCATACGCCATTGGCCATTTTAGACAAGGTATTTGCGGTTGCCGGAGCAATGAGCAAATAATCGGCCCATAAGCCTAAATCTACGTGGCTATTCCACTGTTCATTTTCAACATCTCCCTTTTCAAAAAAGGTAGAATAAACAGGATTTTTAGATAATGTTGATAATGTTAACGGCGTGACAAAATCTTTGGATGCAGGTGTCATCACAACTTTTACCTGCGCACCCAATTTCACAAAAAGTCGCACTAAATGTGCTGTTTTATAAGCAGCAATACCGGCGGTAATGCCTAATAGTATTTTTTTACCGCTTAGAATGGACATCTATTTTTGAGGTTCTTCTGGATTCCTGTAATAAATTTTATCGTCAAACCATTCTTGTACAGCAAGTGCTGTTGGTTTTGGTAATTTTTCATAAAATTTAGATACCTCAATTTGTTCTTTATTTTCAAAAACTTCATCCAAGCTATCAGTATATGTTGCAAACTCCTCTAATTTTTCAACCAATTCGTTTTTTAAATCGATGCTAATTTGATCAGCTCTTTTTGCTATAATAGTAATAGCTTCATAAATATTTCCTGTTGGTGCTTCAATTTTATTTTTGTCGTAAGTAACGGTTGTAGACGGTGCTTTTGTGTTTTTATAATCCATTAGTTTTGAGTTTTTATGACAGTTATAGCGATTAAATCATTATTTAAATCGGAGACCAATTTTTTAGTTTCTTCTAAATATTTTGAATCTGGAAAATTTCGTTCAAATCTTTGATGAACTTTTATGGCTTCGTTAATTCTTTCTTCCTTTTTTGTAATAATACTGTTTGTTCCTAAATTGTAAGCCGATTTAAATTTCAGGTACATGGCTTCTTCTTTAAATGAAGTGCCTAAATAATCTGAAAGCAAATTATCAAAAGCGACCATTGCAGCTACATAATCTTGGGTATGATAGTATTGTTTGGCAATCTCAAATGATTTTTTTTCAAGTTTATATGTTAATTCCTTTATATTTTTATTTGCATCTGGAACTTTATCTGATTCAGGATACTTATAAATAAAATTCTGAAGTGCCGTGATGGCTTCTCTTGTGTCTTTTTGGTCTAAGCTATAGATAGGTGAAGCTAAATAATAGCTGTAAGCCGACAAGTATGCGGCTTCTTCTGCTTTTGAACTTTTTGGATAGCTTTTTACGAATTTATCAAAATAATAGGCAGCTAAACTATATTGTTTGGTATTAAAATGAGCTTGGGAAACCATATATTGAATACGCTCCATTTGAGGTTTTCCTTTAAAACTTGGCGTTATTTTCTCAAATAACTGTATGGCTTTCGTGTACTTTTGCGCGTCATACATTTTAACAGCCATTAGATATTGCTCATCACTTGTTCCTTTATTCAATGCTTTTTGGTATTCACTACAAGATGAAATGCCCAAAGCGACTAACAAAATGAAAATATAAATTTTATTTTTTTGCATTTGGCAAAATTAGTTATTTATTATGGATTATTAAAATGATTTTTCACATACAATTGAACGACAAAAATAACCCGCTTTTCCAAGAAATAGTGACCTACAATCCTAATTGTTTGTTAATTATTAAACTTGAGGTGAAACAGAACTTACCACCGTAAGTCGCTTAATGTCATTGTCAAACAAATACATCCCTCCTTTATCGTTGCCAATTAAATTAATTTTATCCAAAATAGTTCTTGCCTGAGCTTCTTCTTCAATTTGTTCGGCAACATACCATTGTAAAAAGTTATGGGTTGCGTAATCTTTTTCTTCCAAAGCAATGTGCACAAGTTCATTAATGCTTTGTGAAACAAAAATTTCATGGTTATACAAGGTTTCAAACATTTCTTTTATCGACCCGAATTCAAGTTCAGGCGCACTTAATTCAGAAACCATTGCATGCCCGCCACGTTCATTAATATATTTAAAAAATTTAAGCATATGCAATCTTTCTTCATCAGATTGGCCATACATAAATTGAGAAATTCCTTCAAAACCTTTCAACTCAGACCAAGAAGCCATTGCTAAATATATTTGAGAGGACTCAGCTTCAATTCTTATTTGCTTGTTTAAAACTGTTTGCATTCTTTCTGATAACATATAATTTTATTTTTAATGATGATTTATTAGAATTTTTCGGTTTAAATTAAACCAAATAAATATATTTTTTTATTTATAAAATAATAGACTGAAAGTAAAATAGATATTTAAATAAATAATATCTAAATTCTCAATACTAAAATCTAAAATTTAGCTGCAAAGTTAGTTATTTTTTGCTGTAAATCATAAGAAGCACTCACTAAAGGCAACCTCACATTTTCTGAGCAAATGCCTAAATTTTTAAGTAATGCTTTTATACCTGCCGGATTTCCTTCTTCAAATATATAATCTATGCAATCCATAACTTTGTAGTGCAATGCATTGGCATCCTCAACATTGCCTTTTAATCCCTGCTGAATCATTTCGGAAAAATCTTTAGGCAAACCCTGTCCTATTACCGAAATTACTCCGGATCCTCCGGCCAGAACCATTGGTAAAGCAATCATATCATCGCCTGATATAACCATAAAATCTTCAGGTTTTTGCTGAATTAACCGCATAGCCTGTACAATATCACCCGCAGCTTCTTTAACGGCAATAATATTTTTAAAATCTTTAGCCAGTCTTATCACGGTTTTTACCTCCACATTTTTAGCAGTTCTTCCCGGTACATTGTATACAATAATCGGCAAAGGACTTGCTTCTGAAATGGCTTTAAAGTGCTGATAAATTCCTTCTTGCGTTGGTTTATTGTAATAAGGAGATACGGAAAGTATGGCAGAAAAAGCGGATAAATCAGCGGTTCTAAGTTCATTTACAACCTCCATGGTATTATTTCCGCCAATACCAATGACCAAAGGAAGTCTTCCGTTATTGGCCTTAATGATTGTTGCCTTAATCTGTTCCTTTTCTTCAGAAGTTAAGGTAGCCGGTTCACCTGTTGTTCCCAAAACCACCAAATAATTTACGCCATTATCAATTTGAAAGTTAACCAAACGTTTAAGCCCTTCAAAATCTACTGACTTATCTTCTTTAAAAGGAGTTACCAAAGCGACTCCGGTTCCCAACAATTCTCTCATTGTAATATCTTTAAAATCCCTAAATATTTTTTTAATTCTTCATTGAACAAATCTATTTCATCCAGTTCGCATCTAATCATTAAATCATACAACCGCTCGTCCACATGCGCAAATCCAACCTTAAATGCTGATTTACATTGCAATAATAGGATGTTGAGGAAGACATTGTCAACTTTGCTGTAATTAATTAACAAATCATATTTATTTGTTAAAATATTTTTCAATTTTTCAGACTCAACTTTACCATACCAGCCAAAATCTTTGGGAGAAATGATATCGTCTGTCTCTATTTCGTTTTTCAATTTTCTTTGAAAAACAATCACTTTTATATTGCTTTCCGAAATTTTTAAAATCGTTACAAGCTGGCTTACAATATGTGCTTTTTCTGAATTTTCATCTAAAAAAATAATTACTTTTTTTACTTCCTCAAACGGACTTTCATGTTCGTTTTTAAGCAAGCTCCGTAACGTTTTGTTAAAAAAAATTTGATTGCTTTTTCGTTTAAATCCTGTAAAAATCATCTATATTTACCATTCTGAACACAAAATTAATTAAAATCATTAGTATATCAACAATGAAAAAATTTATTATTTCATTTATTATTTTTGTAGCGCTTTTCAGCTGTAAAAGCCAGCTTCCCCAATTGGTAAGAATAGAAGGAAGCCAAACCACTATTGATGAGACTATTGCTTCTGACAAAACAGTTGAAAATATCATTAAACCCTACAGAGAAAAGGTTGAAAAAGAAATGACCACAGTAATTAGCTACAGCCCAATAAACTTGAACAGAACCGATGGAGATTTGGAAAGCAGTCTGGGAAATTTAATGGCAGATTTGAGTTATGAAAGAGCAAATCCGGTATTTAACTTAAGAACAGGTAAAAATATTGATTTTGCAATGTTTAATTATGGGGGCATCAGGGCCGGCATTTCGAAAGGTGATATTACCAATGAAAATGCCTTTAATTTGATGCCTTTTGAAAACAGTTTGGTGGTTGCTGAATTGACTTCCGAAAAAATAAAGGAATTGACAGATTACTTAATTGCCGAAAATAAAGCGCATCCGCTTTCAAAACAGTTTAATTTAATGGTCACAGAAAAAGGTTACGACCTAAAAATAAACAACGCACCTCTTGACAATTCAAAAACATATTTTGTGTTGACTTCAGATTATTTGCAAAATGGCGGTGACAATATGAATTTCTTTAAAAATCCGATAAATCTTTACAAACTCGATTACAAAGTAAGAAACGCTATTATCGATTATTTTAAAGAAACGGATACCATTAAAGTTAATTTGGACGGCAGATTTAGACATAAAAATACTCTAAAAAATTAGGTGATGAAAAGAAGAAATTTTATACAAAAATCGACTGCAGCAACTGCTTTTTTGACGCTTGGCGGATTTTCATTGCAATCTTTTGGAAGCAAAAACACAAAGCACATCACCATTTTGCACACCAATGACGTTCACAGCCATATTGATCCATTTCCAAATAATGACATCAATTTCCCAAATCAAGGTGGTATTGCGCGTCGTGCCACCTTGGTTGAATCTATTCGAAAAGAAAATCCGAACACTTTATTGTTGGATGCCGGAGATATTTTTCAAGGAACTCCATACTTTAATTTTTATGGAGGTGAATTGGAATTTAAATTGATGAGTATGCTAAAATACGATGCGGCAACTATTGGAAACCACGATTTCGACAATGGCATTGACGGATTATTTGCGCAATTACCCCATGCGCAATTCGACTTTTTATCGGCCAATTACGATTTTAAAAACACAGTATTAAATACCCACGTTAAACCTTATAAAATTTTTGAGAAAGACGAAATTAAAATAGGTGTTTTCGGTCTGGGAATTGAGCTACAAGGATTGGTTGATCCAAGAATGTATAAAGAAACGTTGTATTTAGATCCGCTTGAAATTGCCCAGGACATGAGCCGTATTTTAAAAGAAGAGGAACATTGTGATTTGGTAATTTG
>JAGXIN010000055.1 GCA_024635575.1 Flavobacteriia bacterium | reverse complement strand
TGGCGCGCATAAGAAAAGAATTCGAAACAGACGCCTCTGAAATTCGAGCGATTATAAATGCACCTGATTTTAAGAAGTATTTTGGAACATTAAGGGGTAATGCCGTTAAAACTGCCCCGAGAGGATTTGATAAAAATCACTTAAATATCGATTTAATAAGGCTAAAGCAGTTTATTATGACACGCTCGTTTTCAGATGAAGAAATTTTATCGCCAAACTTTATGAATGAAGTTATGGCTTCTTTTTTAGCAATGCGACCATATTTGGATTATATGAGTGAAGTGCTTACCACCAATTTAAATGGAGAATCTTTAGTAGATTAAAATTTAAATATTAAAAGTTAAATATTAAAAGTTAAATATTAGAAGTTAAATATTAGAAGTTAAAGTTGAAAGTAGTTCCATCTAATTCCCTTATGAGATGACTGTCTCGTTTTTAGAACGGAGGGTTAGGGGTGTTTTTTATTTGTTATAAATACCCCGAAATTTAAAAGGAAATCAACAAGGTTATTTTTAAACCATTATTAAAACAAAAAAAGCTGCCCGAAATTCATTTCGGACAGCTTTTTTTATTCTTGATATTTTTATCATTCCTCTACCAAAACCCAATCCCCTTTTTGAATTAAAGGAATTGCCTGTTTGTATTTTACCGATTTATTTTCGCCTGATAGTACATGTTTTATGGTTACTTGTTCATTTCGTCCAATTTTCCGCTCAGTACGCACAATCGTTTCAACAACTTGTGACTGTGTTTGGTTGGTTTGCGGATTAGGCATAGAACCTCCGTATTCTTCTTTGCTCAATTGAACTTTTTCGCGTTTTTGTTCTCTTGCGGGCAAAACGCGCGTTGCATCTTGAGAAGGCAATTCACCTTTAAACAAAAACGATAAAACTTCTCTGTTTACTTTGTCAAGCATCTCGTTAAACAGTTCAAATGATTCGAATTTGTAAATTAAAAGCGGATCTTTTTGCTCATAAGTTGCATTTTGAACCGATTGTTTTAACTCATCCATTTGTCGTAAATGATCTTTCCAGGTATCATCGATAATGGCAAGCGTGATGTTTTTTTCAAAATCGGTCACCAACTCTTTTCCGCCGGTTTCATAAGCCGTTTTTAAATTGGTGATTACTTTTAATTCTTTTACGCCGTCGGTAAAAGGAACTACAATTCGTTCGTATTTTTCTCCATGATTTTCATAAACATCCTTAATTACGGGAAATGCAGCTTTTGCATTTCTTTCTAATTTTTCTGTGTAATGTTTGTATACCACATCAAAAAGTTGATCTGTAAGTTGTTCTTCCGTTTGCGATTTAAATTCTTCTTCGTTGAAAGGAGAAGTTGTGGAAGAAAAACGAATCAATTCAAATTCGAAATTCTGATAATCATTTGTGTGTTTATTTTCTCTAACCAGGACGTTACAGGTATCATAAACCATATTTACAATGTCAACTTGTAATCTGTCTCCATATAGTGCGTGGCGACGGCGTTTGTATATGACTTCTCTTTGGGAATTCATAACGTCATCATATTCTAACAATCGTTTACGAACCCCAAAGTTATTTTCCTCCACTTTACGTTGCGCACGTTCAATGGATTTGGAAATCATGGAGTGTTGGATAACTTCACCTTCTTGAAGTCCCATTTTGTCCATCATTTTCGCAATACGTTCAGAACCGAACAATCGCATTAAATTGTCCTCCAGTGATACATAAAATTGAGAAGAACCTGGATCTCCCTGACGACCTGCTCTACCTCGTAACTGACGGTCGACACGACGTGAATCATGACGTTCTGTTCCAACAATGGCTAAACCTCCAGCTTTTTTAACTTCTTCTGAAAGTTTTATATCCGTTCCACGACCTGCCATATTTGTTGCAATGGTTACCACACCTGAATTTCCAGCTTCAGCAACAATATCAGCTTCTCTTTTATGGAGTTTGGCGTTTAACACATTGTGTTTTATTTTTCTTATGGTAAGCATTCGGCTTAACAATTCGGAAATTTCAACAGAAGTGGTTCCCAACAACACTGGTCGGCCTAAATTCACCAAGTTTACAATTTCATCAATAACGGCATTGTATTTTTCGCGTTTGGTTTTAAAAACCAAATCGTCTCGGTCATCACGAATCAATTTTCTGTTTGGTGGAATTTCAATAACATCCAATTTATAAATTTCCCAGAATTCCCCGGCTTCTGTAACAGCAGTTCCTGTCATACCGGCAAGTTTGCGGTACATTCTAAAGTAATTTTGAAGCGTAACTGTTGCGTATGTTTGTGTGGCAGCTTCAATTTTTACGTTCTCTTTTGCTTCAATAGCCTGATGTAATCCGTCTGAATAACGGCGACCTTCCATAATACGTCCGGTTTGCTCATCAACTATTTTAATTTTATCTTCCATAATAACATACTCTATATCTTTTTCAAATAAGGTGTATGCTTTTAGGAGTTGATTCATAGTGTGAATTCGTTCGCTTTTTATGCTGTAATCACGATACAATTCTTCTTTTTTCTCAGTTAATACTTCCGGAGCGTTGTTTTCACGTTCTAATTTTCCAATTTCAGTACTTAAATCGGGTAAGATGAAGAAGTTTTCATCACCGTCATCACCCGACAAATATGTAATTCCTTTATCGGTTAGCTCAATGGAGTTGTTTTTTTCATCGATAACAAAATATAATTCTTCGTCAATTTTAGGCATTTCACGATTGTTATCCTGCATATAATGATTCTCCGTTTTTTGCAAGATTAGTTTTATGCCTTCCTGACTTAAAAATTTAATTAAAGCTTTGCTTTTTGGCAAACCTCTAAAAACACGAAGCAATAAAAAGCCACCTTCTTTGGTATCGCCTTCAGCTAATAATCTTTTTGCTTCGGCCAAAACAGCAGTTAAATAATTTCGTTGGATAGAAACAATTTTGTCTACACTAGGTTTTAACTCGTTAAATTCGTGACGGTCCGCATTCGCTGTCGCCCCTGAAATAATTAAAGGAGTACGTGCATCATCAATTAAAACGGAATCGACCTCATCCACAATGGCAAAGTTAGGTGGACGTTGCACCAAATCGTCTGGAGAATGTGCCATATTATCACGCAAATAATCAAAACCAAATTCGTTATTTGTACCGTATGTAATATCTGCATTGTACGCTTTCCTTCGCGCATCAGAATTTGGCTGATGGTGATCGATACAATCTATTCTTAATCCATGGAATTCAAAAATCGGACCCATCCAGGCAGCATCACGTTTTGCCAAATAATCATTTACGGTTACCAAATGCACGCCTTTTCCTGTAAGTGCATTTAAGTAAATTGGGAGTGTTGAAACCAATGTTTTACCTTCACCAGTCATCATTTCAGCAATTTTACCCTGATGCAAAACCGAGCCACCAATAAGTTGCACGTCGTAATGAATCATATCCCAAGTGTTTTTTATTCCTTGAGCATCCCATACATTGTCCCAAATGGCTTTGTCATTTTCAAGGGCAATATGATCCCGTGTTGCTGAAAGTTCCCGATCAAAAGGCGTTGCCGTAACAGTAAGCGTTTTATTTTGGGTGAAGCGTTTGGCTGTTTCTTTAACAACTGCAAATGCTTCAGGCATAATTTCGTCTAATGTTTTTTCTGAAGCTTGGTATAAATCGTCTTCCAAACCGTCAATTTCAGCATAAATTTCTTCTTTTCGGTCTATGTTTGCGTCGGTTATTTCTGCTTTTAATTCATCAATTTTTGAAGAAAACTCAAACGTTGAGTCTGATATCTTTTTCTTAAAGTAAGCCGTTTTTTCACGTAATTGATCGTTTGTTAAATTTATTATTTCGCTTTCAAAAACATTAACTTTGTCAACAATTGGTTGAAGTAATGCCAAATCTCTCTTTTTTTTATCTCCAACAAAAACTTTAAGGACTGAATTTATGATACTCATATTTTAGGTGTCAAATTTTTTAAATAATTACGTGTAAAATTACAGTAATTTATATTGATATATGATAGCTGGTAAAGTTAATTTTTTAAATGTTAAATAGTTTTAAATCTATCTTAAAATTATAAATGATAAACAAAAAAAAGTCTCGATAGAGACTTTTTTTGATTGGTATTTTTTTAATATTCATCCTCATTCCAAAGATAATCTTCTTCAGTAGGGTAATCTGGCCAAATCTCGACAATTGATTCGTAATTTTCTTCCTCATCTTCAATTTCTTGAAGATTTTCCACAACTTCTAAAGGAGCTCCGGTTCTAATTGCATAATCAATCAATTCATCCTTTGTTGCAGGCCAAGGTGCATCCGCTAAATATGATGCTAATTCTAGTGTCCAATACATAACTTTTCCGTATTAAATTTTTGCAAAAATAATTTTTTTACTTAATTAGGCAAGCTATTTCTCGCTTTATTTCAAAATAAAAAAGAACTTATTTTATTTTCTCAGGAATCCAAGGGATTTCTTGAGCCTGATTGTCAATTGTCAACTTTCGTGCCAGCACAAATAAATAGTCGGAAAGTCGATTTAAATACATTAAAATTTCAGGATTAACAGAACTTTCGTCACTTAATAAGGTGGTTATCCGCTCCGCTCTTCTGCAAATGCAACGTGTAATATGACAGAATGACACTGTTGTATGTCCGCCAGGCAAAATAAAATTCGACATTGGCGGCAAAGATTCGTTCATGATATCAATCTCGTTTTCTAAAAGTTCAATAGATTCTTCTGTAATTTTTGGAATATTTAAGCGTTCCTTTCCGCTTTTTAAGATTTCTTTTTCTGGAGGTGTTGCCAACATGGATCCTAAAGTAAATAATTCGTTTTGAATCTTAAGGAGGATTTTGGTGGTATGCGAATCAATTTTTTGATCACGAATTAAACCAATATACGAATTTAACTCATCAACGGTACCGTAGGCATCTATCCTTAAATGATATTTTGGCACTCTTGTTCCTCCAAAAAGAGAAGTTTTGCCTTTATCTCCGGTTTTTGTATAAATTTTCATCTGTTTAAACTTTATTTTTTAGAGGTAACAGCTGCTGTTCACCATTAATCATCCCTTTGTGTATCAAAATTTGTTATGCTCGTTTTATTTGTTATTTTTTATTGTTTTTTATTTGTCAAATGGAACGCATAGCATCTTTCTTTTTTCTGTTAGATTATTTTGTTGTAGGCGTTTCATATTGCAAATTAACTAATTTTTACTTAAATTAAACAGGTGCTTGTTAAATAAGTGCCTAAAGTTTGGAGTGCCCAAAATGCCTAAAGTTAATTGGTTTTTAGCTTAACAAATTATTCAGACGGTGCGTTTTTTTTAATATTTTTTTTTAAAATGGCTTATTTTTTTAAGATACTTGAGACTGTTTTAATCATAAAAACTTTTTTTAACTTTAAGTACTCCAAATTTTAGGCACTTTAAGTACTTTTTTCAATAATTAAACCCGAATAGTAAAATGTTGTTTTTCTTGTTCTCTTCTGAAAAACACAAATCCCCAATAAAATGTATTGATGGTCATGGTGACTTTTGGGTTGTTTTTTATTTCCTCCCAGGCCAGTTGCATTTCTGAAGACCAATTGATATCGTCAAAAATAAATATGGAATCATTATGCACAGTTTCAAGACAAAGATTGAAATAATCAAGAGTTGCATTTTTTTGATGATTTCCATCGAAATAAATTAAATCGAATTGTTTGTCTTTTACAACAGAGGGTAGGGTATCCTTGAAATTTCCAACAACCAATTGAATTTTATCTAAGTGATTTGTTTTGAATAATTTTTTTGCAACCTGAGCTGTGTTTTCACAACCTTCAAGGGTAACAATATCGGCTTCGGGGTTTCCAATACTTAAAACTGAGGCGCCCAATCCAACTGAAGTTCCAATTTCTAATATTTTTTTAGGATTAAAATAGTCAATAACCCTAATCAAGAGCGCTGATCTTTTTTTTGAAATTCCTGCTATTTTTGCGATATCTGACACTTTTCGTTCGTTATTTTTAAAAACCGCAGAACCTTTGCCAAAATCTGTTATTGTGATGCTTTTATGATTAGAATATAATGATTTTCTAATCTTGTTAACTGCGACCATTTTAGATGGATTAATTTTGACGTTAAAACATTTGGTCACTAAATGATAAACAAAAGGGGAGTGTACTCCATGACGATCTGTTGATGTAAGTAAAAAAGTGATAAATGACCTAATTTTAAACCATTCCATGACAAGTCAATTTTAATGCGAAAATAGTTGAAAAATTATTTTAATACGCTATTTAAAATTATATTTGCCAGAGCCTGATTAAATTTTTATGAAGAATTTTTTTTTATACATTGCCGTTTTAAGTCTGTTAACATCTTGTATTTCAACGAAGCAAGTGACTTCCTTTCAAGGTGATCCAGTAAGCAAATCGGAAATTTATAAGTTGAATAATGAGCCTTATCGTTTGCAGGTAAACGATATTTTATACATTGACATTAAAGCCGAAAACCAGGAGCTGGTAGCGCTTTTTAAGAATAACGCTTCAGGCGGCGGCAGTGCCGGCGGACTTTATTATACAGGATATACAATTGATAATCACGGAAATATAAGAATTCCATACATTGGAGAAATTAATGTTCTGGGGTTTACCGAAAAAGAAACCAGAGAAAAAATTGAAATTGAGTTAGGTGAATTTTTAAAGAATCCTGAAACTGTTTTTGTGACGGTTAAATTAGGTGGCATCAACTTTATCGTCACTGGAGAAGTGGGTTCTCCTGGTACAAAAAATATAGCGCAAAACCAAGTTTCCATCATTGATGCCATTGCCAATTCTGGTGAAATTTCCACTTTTGGCGACCGTGAAAACGTGTTGATTATAAGAAAGACACCCGACGGCGTAAAAAAATACAAAATAAACATGAATGAAATGGACATTTTTGAATCAGAGCATTTCTATATTCAACCCAATGATATTATTTATGTGGCTCCGTTAAAACAAAAATCTTGGGGAATTGGAACAACAGGATTACAAGCATTTACAACAGTTGTTTCAGTATTGTCATTTTTAGTAACTTCTGTTTTACTAGTTAAAAATTTATAATATTTTATGGATAATAAATTCAAATTTATTGATAATCCAAGCGAGCAAATCTCTAATATTAAAGATTATTTATTTCGAATTTTAGCCAATTGGAAATGGTTTGTATTAACTATTGCTATTGCATTCGCAATTGCATATTATGTAAATATCTCCACTCAAAAAATATACGGACTTAGTACAACTATTGCCGTAAACGAAAAACAAAACCCACTTTTTTCATCGGGAACCAATATTGCATTTAACTGGGGCGGCGTAAGTGATAGGGTTGAATCCATCAGGAAGGCGTTAACATCCAGATCTCATAATGAAAAAGTAATAAGTCGGCTCAATTTTTATGTTGATTATTTAAAAGATGGGCGTTTCAGAAGAGAAGACACTTATGGTGAAACCCCATTTACCATAAAATTGCAGCCTAACCAATACCAACTTCTTAATACCTTATTTAAAATTGATTTTATAGATAATGGACGTTTTGAATTGTCAGTTGATTTTAATGAAGAAACCGCTTATAAATTAATTAACTATAAAGACGAGTCGTTCAAGGATTTTAAAGAAAATAAAAAACATTTTTCAAAAGTATTTTTGATTGACGAATATGTAAATCTACCATTTTTAAAAGCTCAGATTGAACTTGTGAATAATGCAACAGATTTAAAAGGACAGTCGTTTTATTTTCAGTTGAAATCTATTAATCAGGTTGCTGGACAATACCGGAATGTGAGGGCAAACGGACTTACCGGGACTTCTTTAATAGAATTGTCATTAACGGGGCCCAATAAAAACAGAATAGTTGATTATTTAAATGAAACCGTTAAAGTTTTGGCTGAACATGAGTTGGACGAAAAGACAAATTATGCCAGAAGTACAAAGGAATTTATTGACGCGCAATTTAGAAATACTTCAGACAGTTTAAAATTAATTGAAGACAAAATTGGAAAATTTAAACAGGAAAATTCAATTTATCAATTGTCGGCTGAAGGTGGTGAAATTTACTCACAAACAGTTAGTTTAGATAAAATGCAAGAGCAATTGGGAGATAGAATTGCGTATTTCAACAATTTGGAAAATTACATAAAAACCCATACAAATTTTATTAATATTCCTGCTCCAGCGATTATAAATATTGAAGATGGTTCTATTTCCGGAATGGTGGGGAAATTAACAGAACTTTCCATTAAAAAGGAAAAATTATCAAAAGAGGTTACCGCAAATCATCCTTCATTAATAGCCATAAATCAGGAAGTTGAAACTACAAGAAAGGTGTTGCTCGAAAATCTTTCCTCCTTAAGAAATCAAACTAAAATCACACTGGATAACAGCAAAAACAGATTAAAAACCTATAATTACGAGCTGGACAAACTTCCGAAGAAAGAGCAGAAATTATTAAATTATCAACGAAAATACAGTTTGACCGAGTCTAATTATGTTTTCCTGATGCAGAAACGGTATGAAGCAGATATTGCTATTGCGGCTAGCGTATCGGACATTTCTGTTTTGGACACTGCAAAAGATACAGGGCAAGGATCAATTTTGCCGAGAACGCAGTTTAATTATATGATTGCCTTACTTTTGGGAACTATTTTACCACTTTTTGTAATTATTGCGAAAGAAGTTTTGGATACCCGAATTCACTCTACTGAAGACATTGAAAAAATTTCGCCAATACCAGTTTTAGGGGTTGTGGGAAACAAAGGTACCGAAAGTAATTTAGCAGTTTTTACCAAACCAAAATCGGGTGTTGCTGAATCCTTTAGGGCATTGCGATCAAACATTCAGTTTTTATTTACAAGAAGCACAAAAGACAAATGTAAAACCATTATGGTTACGTCATCAGTTAGTGGAGAAGGGAAAACGTTTGTTTCCATTAATATGGCTACGGTTTTTGCATTGGGAGGAAAAAAAACAATTTTGGTTGGACTGGATTTACGCAAACCAAAAATATTTGATGATTTTGATGTTTCCAATGAAAAAGGTGTGGTTAACTATTTTATAGGAGAGGAAAATATTGAGGCGATAATCCAAAAAACTAAAATCACTAATTTGGATGTTATTGTTGCTGGTCCTGTACCTCCAAATCCTTCAGAATTATTGATTGGTACTGCAACAGATGAATTGATTAACAGTTTAAAAGAAAATTACGATTATATTATTTTGGATACTCCGCCAATAGGTTTGGTAAGTGATGCTGTTGAGTTGTTGAAATATGCGGATTCAACGCTTTATATTGTCAGACAAAACTATTCTCAAAAAGGAATGCTTAAAATGATTAACGAAAAATATATTAAAGAAGAAATATCAAATATTAGTATTGTTCTCAACGATTTTACAATGAAATTAAGCTATGGCGGTTATAGCAACGGCTATGGTTACGGCTATGGCTACGGTAAATACGCCAACGGATATGTTGGAGAAGAAGCGCCTAAATCATTACTTAAAAAGATTTTTAAAAGAAAAAAAGGATAGTTGATTAATTAGCCGATTAGTTAATTAGCAGATTAGAAGGTTTAATGGAAAAGTTTACAGTTTACAGTTGCAGTATTCAGTAAAAGCAATAAAAAGTTAACAGTTTTCAGTTTACAGTTTACAGTTTGTCGATGCCTAAATAACGTTGACCGTTTTTCGATTTATGATTACACGATTACACGATTTAAAAAAGTTTACAGTTTACAGTTGCAGTATTCAGTAAAAGCAATAAAAAGTTTACAGTTTTCAGTTTACAGTTTGTTGATACCTTAATAAAGTTATCCGTTTTTCGATTTATGATTACACGATTACACGATTTAAAAAAGTTTACAGTTTTCAGTTGCAGTATTCAGTAAAAGCAATAAAAAGTTCTCAGTTTTCAGTTTACAGTTTGTTGATACCTTAATAAAGTTATCCGTTTTTAGATTTATGATTACACGATTAAACAGTTAAACAATTTAAAAAAGTTTACAGTTTTCAGTTGCAGTATTCAGTAAAAAAATCCAAATTCAAAATTTGGTAACCACTTGCCAATTAAGAATACATTTGATCTCTTAATTCTTTAATTTTTGGATCATCCAAATACTCGTCAAATGTTGAATACCTGTCTATAACTCCTTTTGGTGTAATTTCTATAACTCTATTGGCAACAGTTTGTGCAAATTCGCGGTCATGAGTTGTGAAGATAACAGTTTCTTTAAAGTTTTTTAAGGAATTGTTAAATGCTTGAATAGACTCTAAATCTAAATGGTTTGTTGGTTCATCCAGCATCAACACATTTGCTCTCACCATCATCATTCGGGATAACATACATCTCACTTTTTCACCACCTGAAAGTACATTGCATTTTTTTAATGCTTCTTCACCGCTAAAAATCATTTTTCCTAAAAATCCTCTTATATAAACTTCTTCTCTTTCTTCCTCTGTTTTAGCATATTGACGCAGCCAATCTACCAAATTTAGATTTGGATCATTAAAAAATTCAGAATTGTCTAAAGGCAGGTATGATTGATTTGTGGTCACGCCCCATTGAAATTTTCCTTTATCGGCTTTTTCGCTTCCATATAAAATTTCATAAAAAGTGGTAACAGCTCTTGAATTTCTGGAAATCAAAGCCACTTTATCACCTTTATTCAGTATAAAGCTAATGTCTTTAAACAACACTTCATCATCGGTTGATTTTGACAAATGTTCTACGTTTAATATTTGGTCACCTGCTTCTCTTTCAAGTTCAAAAATAATGGCAGGATATCTTCTGCTTGAAGGTTTTATTTCATCAACATTTAACTTCTCAATCATTTTTTTACGGCTGGTTGCTTGTTTAGATTTTGCAACATTGGCAGAGAAACGACGAATAAATTCTTCTAATTCTTTCTTTTTGTCTTCAGCTTTTTTACTTTGTTGTGCTCTTTGTCTTGCTGCCAATTGGCTTGATTCATACCAAAAAGAATAATTACCTGAGAAATGGTTAATTTTCCCAAAATCTATATCCGAAATATGTGTACAAACAGCATCTAAAAAGTGACGGTCATGCGATACCACAATAACGGTATTGTCATAATTTGCCAAAAAGTTTTCCAACCACCCAATGGTTTCAAAATCAAGATCGTTGGTAGGCTCATCCATAATTAATACATCAGGATTACCAAATAAAGCCTGTGCCAACAAAATACGTAATTTTGTTTTACCGTCTATATCTCCCATTAAGGAATAGTGCATGTCTTCTTTGATCCCTAAAGATGACAATAAGGTGGCTGCACCAATCTCAGCATTCCATCCTCCCATTTCTTCAAATTCAGCACCCAATTCTCCAGCTTTTATTCCGTCTTCTTCAGAAAAATCAGGTAATGCATATACGGCATCCAATTCTTTTTTTAGATTGAATAACTTTTTATTGCCCATCATCACAGTATCCAATACCTGGTATTCATCAAAGGCAAAGTGATCTTGTGAAAGTACGGACATCCGTTTGCCTTTATCCAAAATTACTTGTCCCGCTGTTGGGTCAATTTTACCGGAAATGATTTTTAGAAATGTTGATTTTCCTGAACCGTTGGCACCAATAATTCCATAGCAATTTCCAATGGTAAACTTTGTGTTTACATCGTCAAATAAAATACGTTTACCGAATTGAACAGATAAGTTTGATACTGAAAGCATTATAAATTAAGATTTTAAAATTTTTGCAAAAGTAGTGATTTAGATTTAAAAAAAAAATAGTAGACCCAAAGTTAATTTTCAGGGCTTAAAAGCTTTCTGATACATTTAACATCTCATTAACTGCCTAGCCAAATAGATGTATGTATTTTTGTTTCAAATAAACTTTTATGAAATGAGCTTAACGAGCATTCGACATAAATACGAATGACGATAAGCGAATTCCATATGATCTATAAAAAAGAAGAAAATATAAACATATGAAATACGTTACCTATGTCATATTGGTATTTTTAACAGTTGGTTGTGAAATAAGCAATGAAAATGCCGCTACTTATTTTGGAGGACAGATTATTAACCCTAAAACTAATTTTGTTTTATTCTTGAAAGGCGAGAAAGTAATAGATACTTTAATGCTTGATAAAAACAATCAATTTTTAAAGAAGATTCCTTCACTGAAGGAAGGTTTGTATACTTTTAAACATGGAAATGAATTTCAATATATTTATTTAGAACCTTCAGACAGTGTTTTGGTTAGGCTAAATACTTGGGATTTTGATAAATCGCTGGTATTTAGTGGAAAAGGAAGCGCTAAAAATGAATTTTTAATTAATTTATTTTTGGAAAATGGGAAGGAGGAAATTATGATGTATCACTATTTCGACTTGAATGAACAAAATTTTCAGGCTAAAATAGATTCCCTTTCCAAAGAAAGATTTGCGGTCTATAATGATTTTTTCGCAAATGAAGCAGCTATGTCAAAAGGATTTGAAGAATTCACAAATACTGCCATACAGTTCCCTTTATACAGATTAAAAGAAGTGTACCCATATTATCATAAAGGGGTTCTTGGCCTTAAGCAATTTTCGGAAGTTTCAGATTCTTTTTACGATTTTCGAAAAAGTATTAGTTTAAATGAAGAAAATCTGGTTTCATTTTATCCTTATCAAAACTATGTTGTAAGCTATTTATACAATATAAGTTATCAGCTTAAAGAAAAAGACAGCACTAAAAATGATATTACAGTAAATACTTTAAATGCTGTTAATGAACATATCAAATCTGAAGATTTTAAAAACATTCTGTTAAAAAGAATTTTAGTCAGCGATTTTTTAAAAAGCGAATCCGCCTGTCATTTTAATAAAAATGCATTAAGTATATTTTTAGCAAATTGCTCGAATAAAGAATATGTTGAACAGATTACTAATTTAGTAAATGACTGTAATAATGTGCCACAAAATGAACCACTTCACGATTTTAATATTGTTTCTTATAGCAATGTTCCTTTAACAATAAATGAGGTCATTAAAAATAGAAATGCCGTGATTTACTTCTGGTCAACTGATTACATGCCTTCGGATTATTTAGTGAGTCGCGTAAAATTCTTGGAGAAAAGGTATCCGGATTTGTTGTTTATTGGTATCAATATGCAAACTTCACCACAAGATTTTACAAAAGAATCAAACTTAAAATTACTCGACATCAACAATCAATATATGCTTTCAGAAGACAGTTATGCACATAACTATTTAAGCAGCAAATATCCACGCACAATTATAATAGACAGTGCAGGAATTGTTAAAAATGGATTTACCAATTTAGATTCAAAAAAACTGGATTCAGAATTATATAAATTAAATTAAAATACTTTAATGTAATTTGTATACTTTTAAAGTGTACTTTTGCAGCCGATTTTAACCGGTTTATAGATGGGCGTCTGTAGATCAATAATATTTACAGAAATGACGACATTTAAAGAACTAGGGCTTAACAGCCAAATTTTACAAGCATTAACTGATTTAGGGTATGAAACCCCAACTGAAATTCAGCTAAAAGCAATTCCTCAAGTTTTATCTTCAAAACAAGATTTAAAAGCATTTGCACAAACAGGTACAGGAAAAACCGCAGCTTTCAGTTTGCCAATATTGGAACAAATTGATGCTGACAGCAGTGAAACACAAGCAATTATTTTATCACCAACACGTGAATTGGCAATGCAAATTGCCAGTAACATCACCGAATTTTCAAAACATTTAAAAGGTGTTAAAACACTTGCCGTTTATGGAGGTGCCAGCATTCAGGATCAAGTTAGAAAACTAAACAAAGGGGTTCAAATTATTGTTGGAACTCCAGGTAGAACTGTTGATTTGATCAATAGAAAACAATTAAAACTTTCAAACCTTAAGTGGCTTATTTTAGATGAAGCCGATGAGATGCTGAATATGGGGTTTAAAGATGAATTGGATAAAATTCTTGCTGTTACTCCAAAAGAAAAACAAACATTATTGTTTTCTGCAACGTTTCCTAAAGAGGTTGAAAGCATCGCGAAAAATTATCTAAAAAAACCGGTAGAAATTAGTGCCGGAGAAAAAAATAAGGGAACTGACCAAGTATCACATCAATATTATGTGGTTTCGGAAAGAAACAGATATGCAGCTTTAAAAAGAATTGCCGATGTAAATCCAGATATTTACAGCATCATTTTTTGCAGAACCAGAAGAGAAACACAGGAAGTTGCTGATAAATTAATCGGCGATGGATACAATGCTGATGCGCTTCACGGCGATTTATCCCAAGCCCAACGTGACAGCGTTATGGAAAAATTCCGTAATAAAACGTTGCAAATTTTGGTGGCTACAGATGTTGCCGCAAGGGGATTGGATGTGACCGATTTAACACATGTTATTAATCATAAACTTCCGGATCAAATTGAATCTTATACGCACCGTAGCGGAAGAACAGGACGTGCAGGGAAAGAAGGAATCTCTATAGCAATTGTTACCAGCAGAGAAAAAGGCAAATTGCGTCCAATTGAAAGATTGATTGGCAAAAATTTCATAAGCACTCCAATTCCGACAGGTAAAGAAATTTGTCAAAATCAATTGTTAAAATTGATAGATAAAGTTCAGGACATTAAAGTTAATGAAACTGAAATAAACGACTTTTTACCTTCTATTTATGAGAAATTGAAAGATTTAGACCGTGAAGAATTAATAAAAAAGTTTGTTTCAATTGAATTCAATACCTTTTTAACCTACTATCAAAATGCACCTGATTTAAATGACAGTGAGCAAATGAGAGGTGTAGACAGAAATTCTGATAGAGGAAGTAAAAGAAGAGATGATGAAAATATGACGCGTTTCTTTATCAATATCGGTAAAAAAGACAAATTAAATCCAGCAAGATTGATTGGCTTAATCAACGATCAAAGAATTGCCAAAAATATTGAAATAGGGCAAATTGAAATTTTAGATACTTTTTCTTTCTTTGAATTGGATAAAAACTATGAGAAAGAAACCATGAGCGCTTTTCAAGGTAGTGATGTTGATTTTGAAGGCAGAAATGTGAATGTTGAAATTACCACCAAACAACGAACTGGTCAAGCAAGAGGCGGAAGCAGCAGAGGAGGCGATAGAGGTCCAAGAAAAAGATCTGGTGATGGTGGAAAACCAAAAAGCGATTTTAGCGGATTTGGAAGAAAACGCTCAGGTGCTCCGGGATCAACTAGTAAAAGTTCTTTTGGTTCAGATCAAAATCCGAAAAGAAGAAAAAGAATATAATTAAAAAAAAGCCGCTTTTAACGGCTTTTTTTTATTGAAATTTGGTAAATATCCCAAATATATTTATTGAAATTGTTTTGCAATCTTCTCCGCTTTCCTTGATTCGGAATAATCGTAAAAACCTTCGCCCGATTTTATCCCCAGTTTTCCGGCCTGTACCATATTTACCAAAAGAGGACAAGGCGCATACTTCGGATTTTTAAATCCGTTATACATTACGTTTAAAATAGACAAGCATACATCCAAACCAATAAAATCGGCCAATTGCAATGGACCCATTGGATGCGCCATTCCTAATTTCATCACCGTATCAATTTCATAAACGCCGGCAACGCCATTGTACAAAGTTTCTATGGCTTCATTTAGCATTGGCATTAAAATACGGTTGGCCACAAATCCGGGATAGTCATTTACTTCAACCGGAGACTTTTGCAAATTTTGAGAAAGTTCCATAATAGTTTTGGTAATTTCATCTGAAGTGTTGTATCCTCTAATGATTTCAACCAATTTCATGATTGGAACTGGATTCATAAAGTGCATTCCAATTACTTTTTCAGGTCGTTTGGTTACTGATGCAATTTTAGTGATTGAAATAGAAGATGTATTTGAAGCCAAAATGGCATTCGCAGGAGCTTCTTCGTCAATTTGTTTGAATATTTTTAATTTTAAGTCCACATTTTCTGTTGCAGCCTCAACAACCAGATCTGCATTTTTAACCCCTTCAGCAATAGAAGTGAAGGTGGTGATGTTGGACAAAGTTTGTGCTTTAATATCTGCGGAGATCAATTCCTTAGCAACCAAACGATCTAAATTTTTAACAATTGTAGACAAACCGCGATCTAATGCTTCTTGTGAAATATCAATTAAATGTACTTTGTACTTATTTTGTGCGAAAACATGGGCAATTCCATTTCCCATGGTTCCAGCTCCAATAACAGCTATATTTTTCATAATTTGTGATTATAGGATTAATATTCCTTTTAATAGATAACTGGGTAAGTAGTCATCCTAAAAGTCGTTTATGATCATTTGCGCAACACGAAGTGCTTCAGCACCTTGTTCCAGCGTTACAATTGGTGTTGTATTGTTATTTATGGCCTCGGCAAAAGTTTCCAACTCATCTAAAATGGCATTGTTTGTCGAAATTTTCGGATTTTCAAAATAGATTTGTTTTTTGAGGCCTTCCGCATTTTGCAAAATCATGTCGAAATCGCCTGGATTTTCAGGCGCATTTTTCATTCTGACCACTTCTGTTGATTTTTCAAAGAAATCCACAGCAATATAGGCATCCCGCTGAAAAAAGCGTGTTTTACGCATATTTTTCAAAGAAATTCTGCTCGCGGTTAAATTGGCAACACAACCGTTTTCAAATTCAATGCGTGCATTCGCAATATCTGGCGTATCGCTCAATATGGAAACGCCGCTTGCGTTTACGGATTTCACTTTTGATTGCACAACACTCAAAATAATGTCAATGTCGTGAATCATTAAATCTAAAACAACGGGAACATCTGTTCCTCTTGGATTGAATTCTGCCAATCGGTGAGTTTCAATAAACATAGGATGGTGAATGGCGTCTTTTACCGCTGTAAAAGCTGGGTTAAAGCGTTCTACATGACCCACTTG
This sequence comes from Flavobacteriia bacterium, assembly GCA_024635575.1. Classification (GTDB taxonomy): domain Bacteria; phylum Bacteroidota; class Bacteroidia; order Flavobacteriales; family Flavobacteriaceae; genus Lutibacter. The sequence continues at coordinate 2,115 of JAGXIN010000055.1, read as the reverse complement.
TCCTTTTACCCGATGTTTTTTCAGTAATTCAATAAGCGTTTCAGCTTCTTCAACCGTTTTGGTGATTGGTTTTTCAATAAAAACATGTTTCCCTTTTTCAATGGCTTCTTTTGCACAATCAAAATGAGAAAGTGTCGGTGTCACAATATCAACAACATCAACGGCTTCTATTAATTCCTGAATTGAATTGAATGACTTATAGCCAAATTCTTCAGCAACTTTTTCAGCGTTTTCTTTGATTGGGTCAAAAAAACCTACCAATTCATATTTATCGGATTGATTTATTAATTTTAGATGAATTTTGCCAAGATGTCCGGCTCCTAAAACTCCTGCTTTCAGCATAATTAAAGTAGTTAATTTTTATGTAAGCAAAAGTAACAATCTTTAGGCATTTATTCCTATTTTAGGCACTCAAATTTTAGGGATTAATGAAGGATACGCACAAGCACAAAGGACTTAGAAATCAGTTGGTAAACATTATTGCACAAAAGGGGATAACAGACAAAAATGTTTTGACAGCATTGGGAAATGTGCCTCGACATTTGTTTATGGATTCTAGTTTTGCTGATTTTGCCTATCAGGATAAAGCATTTCCGATTGCTGCCGATCAAACTATTTCACAGCCTTATACCGTAGCTTTTCAAACCGAATTATTGCGCATTAAAGAAAATCATAAAATTTTGGAAATTGGTACAGGATCGGGCTATCAAACAGCAGTTTTAATGGAGATGGGTGCAAAAGCATACACGATTGAACGTCAGCAGGAATTGTTTAAAAAAACAAAATTATTTTTACCGAAAATTGGCTACAACCCTAAAAAAATAATTTTTGGAGATGGTTATAAAGGAATGCCGGAAGATGCTCCTTTTGATGGAATTATAGTAACAGCTGGCGCTCCTTTTGTCCCGAATGCTTTGCTAAGCCAGTTAAAAGTGGGAGGAAGACTGGTAATTCCCATTGGCGATGAAGAACAAATTATGACTTTGTTTATCAGAACAAGTGAAAAAGATTTTGAAAAGCACGAATTGGGGAAATTTAAATTTGTGCCGATGTTGAATAAAAAAAATTAATTTTCTTTTTTTATATGATATAAATTCCCAACACTATATAAGTCAAGTTCCTTCAATTTTTTAGCTACAATTGCTTTCCAAAATTCTTGTTTTTTCTTAATTAAAGAATAATTAGTATCTAAATCGTACTTTTCTTGGTAATTACTAAGGCTGTCTAAATAATTATTAAAGATCTCACGGTGAGTATATTCACTAACTTTACAATTCTTAAAAACCTCAAATTGTTTCCTTATTTTTCTAGAAAATATCTCTTGAATATCAAAATGTATTTGTTCATGTTCAAGAAGTTTATAATTTCTATTAATTACTGAAGACTTGTATTTATAAAAAACATTAATTATTGTGTAAGAATTATCACTATTCTCATGATATCCTGGGATAAAGTGCAATACGAAGGAAGAGTTTGCAGCTACATAACTATTCTCATGATATCTTGGGATAAAGTGCAATACAAAGGAAGAGTTTGTAGCTACATAACTATTCTCGTGATATCCTGGGATAAATTTCAATACCGAAGAAGAGTTTGCAGCTACATTTTCTTTTATGATAAACTTTTTCCCTAAATAATCATTCCAAGAAATTTTATAGTTTTCAGTCCAAATAACAATAGAGTCCAAATTTTGTGATAGCACGCGATTACTATAAAGAAATATAAATGTAATAATTACGATTTCTTTCCATTTAAAAGAAGAATAATTGATTATTTTCATAGCAATGAAAAAAGAATTAGTAAATATTCTTAAAATTAGGAATATTATTAAAATATCATCAAATTCTATACCAATATTGTGTTCTGCCCAATAATGCAAAACCCAAATAACCACGTACTTTTAGCTTGTCGGAATTCTCTAACGTAATATAACATTTGTATTCATTTCCTGTTTTTGGATCAAGTATTTTTGCACCATTCCATTCGTTTCCATCTTTGGTTAAGCCATTAATGATCATCATTCCTTTAAGCGGTTTGTTTTTATTGGCACCTTTACAATTATCACAAACTTTATTCTCTTCGCCTTTTATCAATAATTTATCAATTTTAGCATAG
>JAGXIN010000054.1 GCA_024635575.1 Flavobacteriia bacterium | reverse complement strand
TGAGCGTCTCGTGGGCTCGGAGATGTGTATAAGAGACAGTTCTTATACGTTTCAATGGTTCTTTGAAGTTCTTCCTTTTTTTGTGTTCCAATTAAAATGTTCTTTCCATTATGCAATAATACCTGAAGTCCGATGTTACCTTTTACGGTAAATGATTTCCCCTTACTTTTTCTAAAACTGAATTTTAAACCCCAGCCGCCATATTCAAAGATGGCGTTATAATTTCTAACATAACATTTGGTAATAACATCCCAAGGCAAAAATCTATAGGAGAAATGAAAAGGCAAATATTGATAATAAATTCCTTTTTCGTCTATTCTGGTTTTCAGTTTGAAAAAATTAAAAAGCACAAATACGAATAAAAGAACAAGGACACCTCCTGTATTGCTCAGTATTTCCCAAACGCTTCCTTGTGAAATAGTGTTCCAATCTTTTACTATTGGTATGGTAACCATAATAAAAACAATTGCCAAGCCAAGAAATAGCCAGATTTGCGTAAATTTTTGTTCTTCAATAAATATTTTCATCTGTTTAAATTTTATTTTTTAGCGGTAACAGCTGCTGTTCGCTATTAATCATTCCTTCATGTATCAAAATTTGTTATGCTCGTTTCATTTCAGCGGTTTTTGAGTTGGTTTTTTTGAAAAGGGAAATAGCTTTTTTTACAAAAACTGGTCATCAATATTTATTTTTATCCCGCTCAAAAATCACTTTTGAAAAATTGCCGTGGCCGTTACTCAAAGCACTAACCACTTCCCAGCCTTCTCTCGCGTATTGGTTAAGTCTATCTTCAAAAAAGGCGTCTTTTTTCCAAAACCCTTTTGATATAATTTTATATTCTTTCATTTAAATCGTTTTAAATTAGCATAATAATTAACATTTGTATGGTGGTAAACACCAAATTTTAAAGTTAAAAAATCATAGTTTAATGGTTTAAAGTTCCTGTATTTACAATTGGCGTTGCATCTTTGTCAGAACAAAGCACCACCATTAAATTACTGACCATCGCAGCTTTTCGCTCTTCATCTAAATCTACAATATTATTTTTGCTGAGTTTTAAAATCGCCATTTCTACCATACTTACCGCCCCTTCCACAATTTTATGACGCGCTGCAATAATTGCCGTTGCCTGCTGGCGCCTTAACATGGCACTTGCAATTTCCTGGGCGTAGGCCAAATAACCAATGCGTGCTTCCAAAACCTGAATGCCTGCCATTTCCAAACGTTCAGAAAGTTCTTTTTCTAAAGCCACGCTTACTTCATTTACGCTGGCTCTTAAGGTAATTTCTTCATCTTTATCGTCATCCTCAAAATTGTCGTAAGGATATAAACTAGCCAATTTACGAACGGCCGCGTCCGATTGCACACGAACAAAATTTTCGTAATTGTCAACTTCAAAAGCTGCTTTATAGGTGTCTTTTACTTTCCAAACTAAAATAGTACTAATCATAATTGGGTTCCCCAACTTGTCATTAACCTTTACCCGCTCGCTGTCAAAATTGCACGCCCTTAATGAGATACTCTTTTTAAGATACAACGGGTTTCCCCAATAAAATCCATTTTCTTTTACAGTTCCAACATATTTTCCAAAAAGTAAAATTACTTTTGAAGTGTTTGGATTTACCAAAAAGAATCCGGGAAGAATAATAATAACCAAAAGAAGAGATAAGGAAAACCAATTGGAAATATTGGCAACACCATAAATCCCTACTATTCCAAAAGCAAAAAACAGGAATAGCATAATGTATCCATTAGATAGAGTAATAATTTTTTCTTGTGTCATGATCTTAGTTTTAGTTGATATTAATATGATATCATAAAGATATAAAATAATTTTTAATATTTCTAAATAATTTTACCTACTTTATTTTTATCTTAGCAAAAAATAAAACAATATGAAAATTGTAAAGCCAAGCTATCTCGTAGCTATATTTTTAGTAATAAGTTCACAAGTATTTGCAAATGTTCCTGCGCCTTATTGGGGGAAAACAGGTCATAGAACTGTTGGCGAAATTGCTGATAATTATACAAAATGCAAAACAAAACGTAAAATTTCTGAAATTTTGGACGGACAAAATTTGGCGTTGGTTTCCACATTTGGGGATGATATTAAATCGGATAAGCGTTATAGGGATTTCTATACTTGGCACTATGTAAATATGCCTTTTGGAGTGAAATATGAAGATTCTGAAAAAAATAGTAAAGGCGATTTGGTTACAGGAATTAAGAAATGTAAATCGGTTATTTTAGACAAAAACACATCGAAAGCTGACAAAGCTTTTTATTTGAAGTTATTGGTTCATTTTATGGGTGATTTACACCAGCCGATGCACGTGGGAAGAGCTGAAGATAAAGGCGGAAATGACATTCAGGTTCGCTGGTTTGGTGATGGAACCAACTTACATGCTGTTTGGGATTCAAAAATGATTGATGGTTTTGAGATGACCTATACAGAACTTGCAGACAATGCTGATGAAATTTCTAAAGAAAAAGTGAAGTTATTACAAAAAGGAACCATTGAAGATTGGGCTAACGAAACACAAACTTTTGCTATAAAAGCTTACGCTTCAGTTGAGGATGGTGAAAAATTAAGCTACAACTATTCATATGAAAATTTTGAAACGGTTCGTTCACAGCTTCAAAAAGCTGGCATTCGATTGGCGAAAGTATTAAACGATTTATTTTTATAAGATCCTATTCCAGCCCCTGCTGCGACAGTCAAGCCTTTACTAAAGAAAGGGAGTTTGTTGGTTATAATAATAGTAAATTTCTTCGGCTTTTAGCTTTCAATATTTAATTTTGCCAAAGCGCCTGCTGGTATCATCGCACCAACCCGCCCATAGCTGCTCGCTATGTCGCACTAAAAATGTATACTATACATTTTTTTTATGTTCTGTCCCCCAGCGTCTTTGTTCACGTAAAAGCAGGGATTTAAATTTGTGAGGTGTTGCTATTTTTATGCTGGTTTTTTTGGAAGTTTTTGGATGTAGAAATGAAATTTCACAAGCGCATAAAAAAAGTCCTTTTCCTCTATGGAGCATTTTTTCTTCAACATATAATTTATCACCAAAAATGGGATGGCCAATGCCAGCCAAATGAATGCGTATTTGATGCGTTCTGCCAGTTTTTGGGTACAAATTTAAAAGACTTAAATGATCATATCTTAAGGAATTAACCACGTTCACAACTTCAAAATTAGTTTCAGCGGATTTGTCTTTTATTGGCGTTTTAATTTCGCCATTTGAAAGTACTTCACCAATTACAATGGCACAGTATTTTTTTTGAATGGTGTGATTTTCAAATTGATTCCCCAATTCAATTTGGGCATTTTTTGTTTTGGCAATCAGCAGAATTCCAGAGGTTTGATTGTCTAATCTGTGAACGGGAGTTGGCCAGGGAAGCGCATCAGGCTCTGTACTTTTTTCCAAATTAAAAGGCAAGGAATTATAAATGGTTTTATATTCATTTCCGCTTACTGAAAATCCCGCAGGTTTGTGAATCGCTGCCATATGACAGTCCTCATAAAGCACATCTAATTTAAGTTCAAATATTTTGGGTTGTGACTGCGGAATTTCAAGTAAATCGATAATCTGACCAAATTGCACATAAGTTCCTGTTTGGGCAATTTGGCTATTGATTAAAATTTGTCCTCGCTTAATGGCTTTTTTTATGCCGTTGTTAGATGGGATAAACCTATAAAATATTTCTTGAGCATAATTTTGCAGTCGAATATTTTCGATGCCTTTCGGGACAATATGTGAATGAATAATTTTAATAATTTTTTATAGTAATTGGCGTTTCTTGTAAAGCAATTCAATTATTTCTTTGTAGTCAAAAGATAATTTAAGTTGTGATGCGTTATGAAATGAAAACCAATTGTAATCCAATACTTCAAGTTCCTGAATTTTTATTTCTCCGCTCCAGCTTCCCAAAAATCGATAATAGTAACGGTCTTGCCAAATTCCGGTTTTAATAATTTCTGTAGGCGAAAAATCTAAGTTGCATTCTTCTTTAACTTCCCTTATCACATTTTGTGCAGCAGTTTCGCCTATTTCTGCCCTTCCTCCAGGGCAACCCCAATATTCAGGATAATTCTCAGTGTAATTGGAACGTTGAAGCAACAGTATTTTTTTGTCTTTTAAAATAATACCAGATGCTGCTAAAATCATAGGGTTTTTATTTTTTAATAATGCCAAGGGTGGCAGTTTCTCGGGTTGCTAAATTCCAATATTTAGAGGAGATGATGTTTCCCATCGCATCATAAACAATCATTTCGGCAGTATTCGGACCTGAATATCCTTGGTTCAAGGCTTGAAAATCTATTCTGTTGTAACCTTCTTCTAAATTGAGATACACTACAAAATAATTTCCTTTCAACCCGATGTTGGAACTTACAACACTATTATTTAAGTAAATTTGAATTCGGTCTCCGTCAACCAAACCAAAGTCCCTGCACTCAATTTTAACTGTTTTTGTGGTGCTTTTAACGGTTCCTAAACTAAAATTACTTTCCAGTTTTTTATGGGTAACATCTTGACCCTTCCAATATTTTAAACCAATAATATCTTTGTCTTCTGGCAATGTTTCCATCAAAAAGTTTTGATTTTTTGAAGTGGAATTATTTTGGTTTAAATTTTCATTAATGGCGCTTGTATTTAACTTTTCATCAATATTAAGATCAATATTTGGTGATGGAGGCGCTATTTTTGTGTTTTCGAAAGTGGCTTTTATGGGTGTTTTGCTTTTAAGCATACCGGCTTCATGATCCATTTTTTTGGATTTAGCGGTATCACTCTGTGAAAATGAATTAACTGAAATTAAGTTAATTAAAAGTATAAAAAGCAATGATTTTAAAGAGATGTTCATTTTCAGTTTTTTATTTCATAGATAGCTGCAATAAAAATGCCAAGTATTGAAGATTATAAATCTGCCGATAAAAGTAATAAAAAATGCCTCAAAAACTGTTGAGGCATTTTATTAATTGTTTGTTAAACTATTTTTGATTTATTATTTAATCAACTCAAAACTGCGTTTGATAAAATTTGTCAAATCTTCTCCGTGTAATAAGTTTTGGGAAAGTTTTGCCAAGTCAAAAGCTTGTTGAATTAAACGTTCCTGCTTCTTTTTGGTTTTGGTGTTTAAAATTTCGACAACCAAATCGTTATTGGTATTCACCACCAAATTATACATTTCCGGAAAATCTCCCATGCCCATAAATCCGCCGCCGCCAGTTGCCTGCATTTCTTTCATTCGACGCATAAATTCGGGTTGTGTAATGATAAACGGATTTGCGGATGAATCCATTGCTTCAAGTTGAATAGAATAAGTTTTCTTCGGAATTACTTCTTCAATAATTGGTTTTAATTCCTCAATTTCTTTATCTGAAAGTTTGCTTATTTTGGTTTCTTCTTTCTTGATTAAATTATCGATTTGATCAGCATCAACACGTGCAAAATGAATATTTTCTTTTGAACCTTCCAATTTTTGGATTAAGTGAGATACGATAGGAGAATCCAGTAACAAAACCTCATAGCCTTTTTCTTTTGCGGCATCAATGTAACTGTGTTGTGCTTTTACGTTGGATGCGTATAAAATAACGAGGTTATTGTCTTTGTCGGTTTGAAGCGGTTTAATTTTTTCTTCCAGTTCTTCAAACGTAAGATAAGTGTTGTCAACAGTTGGATATAAGGCGAATTTGTCAGATTTTTCAAAGAATTTTTCTTCTGAAAGCATTCCGTATTCAATAATTATTTTGATGTCGTTCCATTTTTCTTCGAAAGCTTTTCGGTCGTTTTTAAACAAGCTGATCAATTTATCGGCAACTTTTCGCGTGATGTAGCTTGCTATCTTCTTAACGGCGGCATCACTTTGCAAATAAGAACGGGAAACGTTCAAAGGAATATCCGGAGAATCAATCACGCCACGAAGCATTTGTAAAAAATCTGGCACAATTCCTTCCACATTGTCGGTTACAAATACCTGATTTTGATACAGTTGAATTTTATCTTTCATCTGATCAATATTTTTTGTCAGCTTTGGAAAATATAAAATCCCGGTTAAATTAAACGGATAATCAACATTTAAATGAATGTGAAATAAAGGCTCTTCAAACTGCATTGGATACAATTCTCTATAAAAAGCTGCATAATCTTCATCTTTTAAATCGGAAGGATTTTTTGTCCAGGCCGGATTAGGGTTGTTTACAATATTATCAACTGTAATTTTTTCTGGTTTTGTATCTTCAGGAGCACCTTCAGGTAAAGGAAGTGTTTCTTCGCGCGTTCCAAATTTAATTGGAATTGGCATAAACTTGTTGTACTTGGTTAAAAGCTGGGTAATTTTGCTTTCTTCCAAAAATTCTGTGGAATCATCGGCAATATGCAAAACTATTTCTGTTCCGCGATTGGTTTTTTCAGTTTCGTCAATCGTATATCTTGGACTTCCGTCGCATTCCCATCGCACTGCTTTTGCGTCTTCCTGATATGATTTGGTGAAAATCTCCACTTTTTCGGCAACCATAAAAGAAGAATAGAATCCCAATCCGAAATGACCAATAATTCCGCTGTCTTCCACTTTGTCTTTGTATTTTTCAACAAATTCTTCAGCTCCGGAAAATGCAATCTGATTGATGTACTTTTTAACTTCATCACCTGTCATTCCAACACCTTGGTCAATAATCCTGATTTCCTTTTTTTCTTTATCTACTTTTACTTCAATAATCGGATTTCCTATATCACCTTTAATTTCACCTAAAGTGGATAAATGTTTTAATTTTAAAGTAGCATCTGTTGCATTTGAAATTAACTCACGCAAAAATATTTCGTGATCAGAATACAAGAATTTTTTAATAATGGGAAAAATATTTTCAGCCGTTACTTTAATACTTCCTTTTGCCATATCTTTTAGTTTTTGATTTAATTTATCTTCTGTTTTACCTTCTGTTATAGTCAAAAAAAATACCAAACTTTTTTTGGTGACAAACTGACACTTTTAATAAATGGCAGGCAGATAAAATGACTTGCTAATATGGAATTTTAATGCTACTTTTAAATTCATGAAAGTTAAATTAGATTTTGATTACGTTATTATTGGAAGTGGATTCGGCGGATCGGTGAGTGCCTTGCGTTTGTCTGAAAAAGGCTATAAAGTTTTGGTCATTGAAAAAGGGAAATGGTATAAAGGCAACGATTTTCCTAAAACAAATTGGAATCTGAAAAAATGGCTGTGGCAGCCAAATATGAAATTGTTCGGATTTTTTAAAATGACCTTTTTAAATCACGTCACCGTTTTATCTGGCGTTGGCGTTGGGGGAGGTTCGTTGACTTATGCCAATACGCTGCCAATTCCAAAAAGAAATTTTTTTATTTCAGGAAGTTGGGCAACACTCAACAATTGGGAAGAGGAACTTAAGCCACATTATGAAACAGCATATAAAATGTTAGGCTCTGCCACCAATCCCGAACTGTACGCAGCCGATTTTGCTGTTAAAGATATGGCGGAAAGCATTGGGAAAGCCAGTCATTTTGAAGCAGCAAAGGTGGGTGTTTACTTTGGGGAACCCGGGCATACTGTTGAAGATCCCTATTTTGAAGGAAAAGGGCCTGATAGAACCGGATGTATATATTGTGGTGCTTGTATGACAGGTTGCAGGCACAATGCCAAAAACACATTGGATAAAAACTATTTGTATTTGGCGCAACAGTTGGGTGCTGAGATTTTTGCCGAAAAGGAAGTTATTGATGTTACCGTTTTGGACGCAAAAGATGGTTCTGATGGTTATAAAATTGAATTTGAATCCAGTATTGGAAAAAAAGAAAAGGCCAGCGTCACCGCAAAAGGCATTATTTTTTCAGGCGGCGTGGTTGGTACGGTCCCATTGCTTTTAAAACTGAAAGAGAAGTCGTTACCCAATTTATCCGACATGGCTGGTTGTGCCATTAGAACCAATAATGAATCATTAATGCTGGTCACTTCAACCAATAAAAATTTTAAAGATTTTTCTAAAGGACTGGCCATTGGTTCTATTTTACATACCGATGAAAACAGCCATTTGGAGCCTGTTCGTTATGGAGAAGGTTCTGCTTTTTTTAGAACGATGACTATTCCCGTTATTTTTAATAAATATGCTGTGTTGCGACTTTTGGGCGTTTTATTTTTATTTATAAAGTTTCCAATTAAGTTGCTGAAAACAATTTTTACTAAAAATTATGCAAAACGCACCACCGTTTTATTGTTTATGCAAACGGTTGACAGCTCAATTCGATTAAAATTGGGAAACATTACAAAAATGAAAACGGTGAGTGAAAGTGGACCAACGCCCTCAGGAATTATTCCTGAAGCATTTGATTTAAGCAAAAAATACGGTAAAATCGTAAATGGAATTCCCTTCGGAAATTTTGTGGATGTTTTATTGGGAACACCAACTACTGCGCATATTTTAGGCGGAGCTGTTATGGGAGAAAATAGTTCCGAAGGCGTTATCAACAAGCACAATCAGGTTTTTGGCTATCAAAATATGTTTGTATGCGATGGCTCTATGATATCTGCAAATCCTGGTGTAAATCCGTCATTAACAATTACCGCTATTACAGAGTATGCAATGGGTGAAATTCCAATAAAGGCGTCTTAATTAATTTTAAAAAATTAGGAAAACGTACGATTATATTTTATCCTTATAACCATGAGATATTTTCCCAGAAAATTGGAATGTAATTCAAAATCAATTTCAGCGATAGTTCTATTTTTATCAAATCTGCATCAACAAATGTCACCAATTAATTTAGTTTGATTATTTATATGAATTCCTCAATAATA
>JAGXIN010000053.1 GCA_024635575.1 Flavobacteriia bacterium | reverse complement strand
GCATTGTGGTCTTGAATAAAGTAACAGCATAATACCAATAGCAAATCCTTGTCTTCTTTGTGTAGTCTGAAATCTTTCTCGAACATCATACGACTTTGGCCGTGGAGGAATACTTTTAATTTGTAAAAACTATAGTCAAGGAAGTTGTTATCCGATTCTCTGAATAGAAATTTTGACATTCTTTGGATTGCAATTCGTGATGTTTTCATAATGTTGTTTTTAGTTTTAAATTAATAATTTGAAATTTTTTTCTTGTTTGTTCATTTTTACTCACCCCTTTTTTATTTTTTTAGAGGTGTTCGTGGATGTTTAATCTCAAATACGTTTATCTTTTGATGATTAGACAATTTATCATGTTTGTTCATTTTTGTCTTGACACAAAAACGAACCAAAAAAGTCAAGCCTTGGATTTTCGCCGGTCAAATTGGTTCTTGAATCCTAAAAGAAATGAATTGTTCATTTCCTTTTTATTTGATTTTTGTATTCACGAATCTTCGATTTCGCTGCGCTCAAACAGCATTTCTTTTTACGGATTCTTCAAACATTTGACGCTCGCCTCCAAATCCTATGGCGGTTTTTTTAATTGCGATTATAATAAGATTTTCAACTATTTACGTTTGTCGGTAGTTGCACTATCAAAGCTGATCAAGTTGAACATTTCACGTAACCGGCTTCTAACGCGGCTGCCGTAACGAGCTTCCAGTTCTTCAGCGTTGAGGTTGGTGGTGATGTGCGTTTTTGAGTTTTTTGTTTTGAAAATATCATAGCGCGAAAGCAAAATTTCTCCCATCACATTGCATTCTTTGGTGTAATGGCAGCCTGTTGGTTCAACGCCCAGATCATCGAAACAATAGTTTTTGGTATCGTTGTATTTTTCCAACACTTCAAATCCGGCAGCATTGAAATTGAAAACAATATTTCTTGTTGGAATGATTTCGTAGTTTGTTTTGTGTGGCGCCAAATAGGGCAACAGTTTCATCAGCGATGTTTTGCCGCAGCCTACGGGGCCCGAAAGCAACAAGCCTTTATTGGTGTCGATTCCCATATTTGCGCAGGTCTGATGATCCTGGATGTAGTAACAGCATAGTTTAAAAAGCAAAGGTTCGTCTTCTTTGTAGAGTCTGAAATTTTTATCAAAAATCAGACAGCCTTTGATGTTGAGGTAGGCTATTATTTTTTCAAAATCGTAGTGGACGATATTGTTTTTTAGTTCTCCGATTTGAAATTTTGAGGTGCCTTCGATTTTAATGTGTGGTGTTGGGTTCATAGCATTTTTGGTTGTTGGTTGTTGGTTGTTGGTTTTTTTTACAATGGTTCATTGTAGTTTTTGTTTCGGGTGGTATGCAAGTTATCCTTGTTCTGGACTGGTGGCAAGAAAGTGTTTTTTTCTGTTTGAATTTCTTTGAATTTTAGCATCCAGTTTTGCGCTGTTGCCTGCCAATCGACAATTTTTATTTTTCCGCCAATTTTCCAACCAATTCCCTGGTAGTGGTTGAAGAATTTTTCAGCTTCAATTTGGGGCCAGTTTTCTTTTTTAAAAAAAGATAAAACTTCCTTTTTTTTCTCGGCTTGCCCAAGTTTATAAAAGTTTATTATTTGTTTATTAATGTTTGTTACAGATACCAACGCTTGTCCCGATTTTGGTATGGGAAAGTCCACACCTTGTTCATCACTTGTCTCAAATTGAAACAACAGCACCCGGCTCCCTTTAAACGGATTGTGGGATGGCTTATACATCAAATATTTCCAGGAATCCAATTCCCTGATACAACGATGATAGGTTGATTTTGAGCCAATTTTAGAGAATTCCATCACTTGCTCCCGATTGATGTAAAATTCTTCGGGAAAACGGCTGTAATTCCATATTTGGAACAGGCCGATATACAAACTGATGTGCGAAGGATTCAATCGGTTGTCCTTCGAGAATTGCAGGAAAACTGCATTAAGGTGTTTGATGTAATTCATCGCTTTTAAATTTATGGTGTTGTCTGTTTTGCTGGCAGTTCACAAAGCCATAATCTTGTGAAATCAGCAAAAAAAATTCATGGTAATTTTAAACCCCTTAAACCAGCTGGTTTAAGGGGTGTTTGGGATGGTTATTTATTATTATTCACACAGTTGTCTTCCATCGCTTGCATAATCTTCTCGTAATCATAATAAGTAACGCCTCCCATTTTTGTGTAAGGCAATGTTCCGTTAATTCTCAGGTTTTGCAGTGTTCCGGTTGATATGCCTAAAAGTTTTTTGACTTCAGGCGATTTTAACCACTTAATTGGTTTTCTATCTGATTTATCATCGATCAACTTTTTAATGTTGTCCAATAAATCAAATTTGAAATCATGTAAATCTTCCGGGGTAATAATTTTTGTTGACATCTTTTTCAATTTTTGAGTTAATAATTAAGAACGTTCGTATTTGTTTCTTTTTCTTAAAGCAAATATGTAAAAGATAAATCGTTAAAAATCACAAGTTAATGAAGTATTTTTAAAAATATTTATTGGTTGCATTTGTGGCTATTTGGTTTTTTGAAATTAATTCAGAACACCAAATAGCATCAAATAATTACAGAATTAAATAATTGGATATTTTACCCAAGTTGGGTATTTATTTTTCAGAATCCTTTATAAATGCCAGTAATTTGGCAGTCGCGAAGGTTAAAAATTTCGGAATCCCATTTTTTCTCTTTTTTATCTCTGAAAAGGTGTGGTAATAATCGCCTAAATCGATGTTGAATGCAACTTGAAATTTGTCAGCAATCTCTTTAATCCCTGCTTTTCCGTGATTAAAAACACCGCAAGCGTGCAATGCGTATACTATTTCTGTTGCTTCTACCTTGGTTCCAGTCCAGGTTAAATTTGATCTGTTTACATTGATCTGCTGCTGATTTTCATTGGGGTTTAAAGAAAATTTTTCAATTTCCTTCTGAAAATATTCAATGGCCAATTTATACCCCATAAACTTTGCAAAGGTGGTATCGAGATTGGCGGCGAAGTCATCATCCATATAGGACCCATAACAATCTATATGAATTCTGATTGTTTTGTTTTTTCGAAGAAAATATTGTTTGTCGGAATAGGTTTCACCTCCTTTAAAATACTGATAGAACACATGGTTGTCGTTATAGTAATCCTGGAATTTTTTAATCTCAGCGTCAAAATATAGTATTTTTTCTTTGGCGCCTCCTTTTGGGCGCTTTCTTTCGATGTCGAAAATGCAAACAAAATAGATGAGTTTTGAAACTATTTCCGGTTTCATTTTTTTAAAAAAATCGATTTCATCCTGTTTCGAATTAAATGGATTGGCCGTTACAAATTTTCTTAATTCGTTTATGCTGGCGTCGATAATTGCGATGCTTTTTTCAGCTTTGATAATTACATCCGGGTTTGTTAAATCAACTTTTTTCAAGTCTTTTTCTAAGTCGCCAATAATTTTGGCATAGATATTTTTCACGTTTTTTTCAAAGTAATTTTTAGCGTTTATAATTTTCTTTTTCACAAAAAATTACGCAGCAAACTTCCATAAGAAGTTTGTTTCTAGTCGGAAAGATGATTTAGAAAGCGCAATTAATTTAGAACCAAAGTTGCACAAAATTAATTGAATCCTATAAAATATTATTTTGAAATTTTAAAGCGCAATAAATGAATTTATTAGCCCTGTTTACCAGATTTATTTTTTTCTGAATCTGATTCCTGAATGCTCTTAAGGTTTAATTTATTCCTTAAGACGGTCATATCATCGCTCACTTTCCGATCTAAAATCTTGGCATAATGCTGGGTGGTTTTCAAGGATTTGTGGCCAAGCATTTTACTTACGGATTCTATAGGAACCCCATTTGTTAATGTTACCGTTGTCGCGAAAGTGTGGCGCGCCAAATGAAAGGTCAGGTTTTTTGTAAAACCACACAAATCGGAAATTTCTTTTAAATAAGCATTCATCTTTTGATTGCTAAGTACTGGAAGAAGTCTGTTTCCATTGGTAACCTCCGGATGATTGGCATATTTTTCTATAATTGCTTCTGCAGTTGGAAGTACAGGAATGTTGCTTTTTGTATCTGTTTTGGTACGTTTTATATTGATCCATTTTTCACCATCAATACCAATCACTAAATTATTTTGCGACAGTTTCTTAACATCAGCATAAGCTAACCCGGTAAAGCAGCAAAAAATAAAGATGTCTTTTACCTGGTCTAGCCTTACGGTGTGCAATTCCTTTTTTACCATTGTTTGAATTTCCTCTTCCGTTAAAAATTCCCTATCCACAATTTTCAATCTTCCTTTCCAATTAAAGAAAGGGTCTTTGGTTATCCAGTCGTTGGAGTAGGCAATGCGGACGATCTTTTTAAAATTTGTGATGTATTTAACTGAAGTATTGTGGCTGCAATTACGCACCGTTTTTAAATAGTATTCAAAACCGGTGATAAATTTATGGTCCACTTTTTTGATGGGTATGTCATTGAGTTTGTAATCTTTTTTGATATAATCTTCTACGTGCATCTTAGCCGTCTTATAACGCTCGGCTGTTCCTGCAGCAAAATCTTTTCCTATCAGTTTTTCAACTTGCTTGTTGTGTTCTTCAAAGATTTCCAATAACATTTTTTGCGCTTCGTCTTTTCCTAAATAGTGATCTCGGATTTTTTCAGCAGAGTAGGGGATATTATTCTCAATAAAATTTTGATGAATTTTGTAAATCTTATTCTGAATGATGTCTATAAACGTGTTAATTTTTTGTGCTTCTTCTGAAAATCCTTTGGCCTTTCCGGCTTGGGTATTCCATTTTAAAATGTCGATTTTTCTTTTGATGCTAAGCTCGGAGCGCCTGCCATTAACGGTGATTCTGAAATAAATATTGGCTTTTCCTTCGCTGTCAGCTTTGATTCTTTTTATGTAAAAAAGAAGGTTGAATGAATTTTCCATAGTTTTCTGCAGTTTTTTTTAACGGTTTTGTAATATAAATATACAAAAAAAATTAAAACGACCTCACGGAGGGCCAATAAAATCAATATGTCCAGAACAATTCGGGGTCAGTTGGGATTTTGAATCAACTGACCCCGAATTGGCCCCTTTTTATATGTGTTTAGATGGTATATTTTGGTAGTTTGCTGAAATTAAAAAGCCCATAAACATTGAGTTTATGGGCTTTTGTTGAGATTTGTTGTTCTCTCAGCGGAGAAAGAGGGATTCGAACCCCCGGAGGTGTGACCCTCAACAGTTTTCAAGACTGCCGCATTCGACCACTCTGCCATTTCTCCTTTAGCGAGGGCAAATATAGAACCCTTTTTTGTTTTTCTGAAACTTTTTAGTGTTTTTTTTAGGATATTTTTCCGCTTAAATTTAAGTACATTTGTTTCCTTAAATAAGCAGATGAATCCAATTTTAGAAATTATTGCATTAATTGTGATAGGTTTTGTTGCAGGCGTTATCAATACAATTGCTGGTGGCGGCTCATTATTAACTTTGCCCATTCTTATTTTTTTAGGATTGCCGCCAAATGTGGCAAACGGCACAAACCGTATTGGCATTTTGTTTCAAAGTATTTCTACTACGGCCGGATTTAAAAGTAAAGGAATTCTCACTTTTCCATTTAGTATTTACATCAGCATTTCTGCATTAATTGGTGCGCTTATTGGCGCTCAAATTGCTGTGGATATCAAAGGGGAGACCTTTAATAAAATTCTGGCTGTTGTGATGCTTTTAGTCGTTATTTATATGGTGCTCAACCATAAATACAAACAATTAAATTTATTGGAGCGATCCACAGGCAAACATTTGTGGCTAAGTATTTTACTTTTCTTTTTTGTGGGTATTTATGGCGGGTTTATACAGGCAGGCGTTGGTTTTATGATGTTGTTGGTGCTGTCTTCCGTAAATAATTTTTCATTGGTGAAAAGCAATGCAATCAAGGTGACCGTAACCTTGGTTTTTACCGTGGCTTCGCTCGCAATATTTTTGGCAAATGACAAAGTGAATTGGAAATATGGTTTGCTTCTTGCCTTAGGCAGTGCAGCAGGAGGGTGGCTTGCCAGCCGTTGGTCCGTAAAAAAAGGCGATGGTTTGGTGAAAATATTTATGATTGTCATGGTGGTCATTATGGCCATAAAACTATGGTTTTTTTAAATTATTTGGACGTTCCCGCTGAAAAAGCGGTCGGGCTTTCCGTTCCAATCTTTTTTTCGGAGAAAAACCTCAAAAAAGGATTTTCACTTCACTCCCTAACGCGGAGTAACCGCCAAATAATAAACTCATTTTTTTCAAATTAACAATTGTTGTGAATTTTAGAATTCAGGGAGTTATTTCAGCGAACAAATAAACCTTCCTTAAAATTCTTTTTTTTACTTTTGTTATCTAAAATTTTATGATGGCAAATACATTTGGAAAATTATTTACACTCACTACCTTCGGGGAATCTCACGGTGAAGCGATTGGCGGAATTATAGATGGCTGTCCTGCAGGAATTGAGTTGAATCTTAAAGCTGTCCAAAATGACATGGATCGAAGAAAACCTGGCCAGTCCAAAATTGTGACCCAACGCAAAGAGCCTGATGAAGTACAATTTTTATCAGGAATTTTTGAAGGAAAAACAACAGGTGCTTCCATTGGGTTTATCATAAAAAATGCCAATCAGCGTTCCAATGATTATGCACATATAAAAGATGCTTACCGTCCTTCTCATGCCGATTATACCTACGATAAAAAATATGGTGTTCGGGATTATCGTGGCGGCGGACGCACTTCTGCCCGTGAAACGGCAAATTGGGTTGTGGGCGGTGCCATTGCAAAACAAGTGATTGCTTCAATAAAAATAAATGCTTTCACCTCTTCTGTAGGAGATATTTTTATGGAAAAACCCTATCAGGAAGTCGATTTCAGCAACATTGAAAGCAATGATGTTCGTTGTCCCGATAAAGCAACTGCCGAAAGAATGATTGCACGCATCAATGAAATCAAAAAACAGGGAGATACCATAGGAGGGACCGTAACCTGTGTCATTCAAAATGTACCGGTGGGTTGGGGTGAACCTATTTTCGACAAATTACATGCCCAACTTGGCAAAGCGATGCTCTCTATAAATGCCGTAAAAGGCTTTGAATATGGCAGCGGATTTTGTGGCGCAAAAATGAAAGGAAGTGAACACAACGATATTTTTAATGCCGACGGAAGTACAAAATCGAACCTTTCTGGCGGGATTCAGGGAGGCATCAGCAATGGAATGGATATTTACTTTCG
>JAGXIN010000052.1 GCA_024635575.1 Flavobacteriia bacterium | reverse complement strand
TCACTTTCGTAGCGCTCCATTTCCCTATCGTAAAATGCAGTGGCTTCTTCAATTAAGCCGGCAACTATTTCCGAAAGTTCGGCTTCATCATCACCCTGCAAATCTTCAAACCATTCAATTTCATCATCAACCAAATTGATCACAAATCTTGGAAACTCGGTATGCACAACAAAAATTGCGTCCATATAATCGGTATTGTCTCCCAATAAAAATTTAGGTAAGTTCATGTTTTTCTTTTATTAATTTTTTTGATAAATAGTTAAATCTTAAAAATAGCATAATTGCCGAACTTGTTAAGGCGGTTAATAAACCGATCCAAATCCCAAAGGTACCCAAATCTGCAATGCTGCCAAAATATATACATACCGGAAATCCAATAATCCAGTACGCAACAAACGTCAATATAGAAGGCACATTCACATCCTGTAATCCACGTAAAGCGCCTAATAAAACAGCTTGCATTCCATCAGAAAGTTGAAATATTCCTGCAACAATCAAAAGGCTTGACGCTATTTCGATAACTTCTAAATTATCGGTAAACATCCAAGGCAAAATATCTTTAAATGCAATAAATCCCACGGTAAATATAGACATTACAATCAATATCAGTAAAAAGTTTGAGAAAGCAATGCGTCGCAATTCCATATAATTTCCCAATCCTTTTTGGTTACTGACTCTTATGGTTGCTGCAGCACCAATTCCAACAGCTATCATGAATGTTGTTGAAGACAGTTTTAAGGCAATTTGGTTTGCTGCTTGCGGAAGCGCGCCTAAGGTGCCGGCCAATAAAACGGAAGCAGTAAACAATCCAACTTCAAAAAGCATTTGCGATGCGGTTGGCAAACCTAGTTTTGTAATTTTAACAAATATGCTGCTTTTAAGTTCCCTAAATTTTAGTCGGTTCATATAAATCGCAAATTTTCGTTTTTTCTTTAAAACAAGGTAAAGGAAAATCACCATCACAATTCTTGAGATAAGTGTCCCCAAGGCTGCACCAACCAACTCCAGTCGAGGGAAAATCCAAAAACCATAAATTAACGCAAAATTTAAAACTACATTTACAATATTGGTAATCACTGTGGCATACATCGCATATTTTGTTTGCGACAACCCGTCGGCAAACTGTTTAAAACCCTGAAAAACCATCAACGGAATCATAGATAATGATACAATTTCAAAATATGGAATTGCCAAAGCCACCACTTCTTCCGGTTGGTCCAAATGATATAATATTGGTTTCAACAAAAACAACAGCACAAACATGACTATTCCCAAAATAGATGATAAAATTAATCCGTGCTGAAAAATTCCTCTTCCCTTTTCCATATCCCCTTCTCCATCCGACTCCGCTATTAATGGTGTAATGGCTAAAGAGAAACCAATTCCAATGGAAAGCGCTATAAAAACCAAACTATTGCCAAGTGAAGATGCTGCCAATTCAACCGGGCCCAATCTTCCAATCATAATATCATCAATTAACCCAACCAATAAATGGCCTATAGACCCCAGCATAATTGGGGTAGCCAATTTTAGGTTTTTGTTAAACTCTGACGTGTAATTTTTAAGCTTCAATTGAATTTATTATAATGAGCGAATATAAAGAAATTAATTAGCAATTTTATTGAATAACTTAAGCGAAAATAAAATAAACTCTTCCAAAAATTATTGAAAAAATAAATTGTCAAGTTTTCTAATTTAGAATTAAAAGCTTTAAAAAATACTGACTTTACTGTCCTTATAAAACACCAATCACAAACAAATTAAAATTTATAAAAACTCTCCTTTTTATTCGAGAGTTTTTAGTTTTTAACCTAACTTTGATATCTTAAAATAAAAAACAAAAATTATGACTAAAATAACATTGAAAGGTAATCCAATAAAAACAATAGGAAAATTACCTGAAGTTGGCAAAAAAGCACCAAAATTTACCTTAATAAAAACCGATTTATCAAAAGTAAAATTATCCGATTTTAAAGGTTCAAAACTACTTCTAAATATTTTCCCTAGCCTGGACACAGGAACTTGCGCTGCTTCCGTAAGAAGATTCAACAAAGAAGCAAGTGAACTGGAAAACACAAAAGTGCTATGTATATCTCGTGATTTACCTTTTGCGCAAGCACGTTTTTGTGGTGCTGAAGGGTTGGAAAACGTGATTACACTATCCGATTTTGCCAAAGGAAAATTTGGTAAAAAATATGGGTTGACAATTGCAGATGGGCCTATGGCTGATTTACATTCAAGAGCCGTAGTTGTTATAAATGAAGAAGGCGTCGTAACTTATACAGAACAAGTTCCTGAAATTGTTGATGAACCTAATTATGAGGCTGCTATAAAAGCGCTTTAAATATGCAAAATAAAGGTAATTTTTTTCTTAACCGACTAAAAGCAATTAAATACGCGGCTAAGGGTTTTTGGATTTTAATTACTTCTGAACACAGTATTATAACGCAGGTCATCATTGCCATTATAATGACAATGATTGGGTTTTTAATGCAAATTTCTGCTACCGAATGGCTATTCCAAATTATGGCTATCGGGCTTATTTTGGTAGCAGAATCATTAAATACCGCTATCGAAAAGATGGCGGATTTTATTCATCCGGAATATCATAAACAAATTGGCCGCATTAAAGATATTTCAGCCGGGGCTGCATTTTTTGCGGCAATAATTGCCGTAATTATTGGTTTAATTATATATGCACCCAAATTTATAGCGTAATTTAACCACAGTCACATTAATTTTATATTTTTGTGAGATAATTAAGTGAATGGCCAAAAATAACAAAACAACAGTAAAAACTCCCAGAAAGCCGCGTTTTCAAGGAATAAAATCATTTTTTGAAAATCGACTGACCCAAACAATTTTAGGGTTGTTTTTGATGCTGTTTGCACTTTTTTTGGTAGCCTCTTTCATTTCCTATATATTTAATTGGCAGGAAGATCAAAGCCAACTTGCTAATTTTTCAGACAAAGAAATTCCCGTAAAAAATCTTTTAGGAAAAATTGGTGCAAGTATGAGCGAATTTCTTATTAGTAATGGGTTTGGAATTGCAGCAATTTATTTACCAATACTTTTATTTTTTACAGGCTTATTAACCTTTTTTAAGGGAGGTATAAAAAGAATTCGGAAATTTTGGGGTTGGGGATTACTGGGAATGATTTGGCTTTCAATGACTTTAGGTTTTTTATTGCCCACCAAACCACTTTTTGGAGGAGTTGTTGGTTTCGAATTGAACAATTACCTCCAACAATTTTTGGGAAAAACAGGACTGTTTTTATCACTGTTATTTTTATTGATATCTTATATGGTCATCCGATTTAAACTTACCCCTGAATTGGTTAAAAGCACCCTGATTAAAAATAAAGATAAAATTCTAATTGATGATGAACCCACAGTTGATGAAGACAAAAACAACTTAAATACAGAAGACAAAAAGAAGGAAGAATTTAAATCCCCTCTTGAATTGTCTCTGGAAAATTTGACGCCAATCTCAACCGTTTCCAAAAATAATTTTGAGGAAGAATCAGATCTTGAAGATGATTCAGATGATGTTACAGATATAAAATCAGAATCAGGTGTCGCTATCGCCGTTGAAAAAATTGTTGAAGAAAACAGGGTAGATGAAAATCTATCTGACAAATTGGTGAAAGATTTTGGCGAATTTGACCCCACTTTGGAATTGGGCAACTATAAATTTCCAACATTGAATTTATTGAGAGGCTATAATGAGAGCATCTCCGTAGACCAGGAAGAATTAGAAATTAACAAAAATAGGATTGTTGAAACTTTAAACAATTATAAAATTGGCATAGATCGCATAAAAGCAACGGTTGGCCCAACAGTCACTTTGTATGAAATTGTGCCAGAGGCCGGTATTCGAATTTCAAAAATAAAAAATTTAGAAGATGATATTGCCCTATCGCTTTCCGCTTTAGGTATAAGAATTATTGCGCCGATTCCCGGAAAAGGCACAATTGGTATTGAAGTTCCTAATAAAAAACCGACCATGGTTTCTATGAAATCGGTTATTTCTTCCACAAAATTCCAAAATTCTGAAATGGAATTGCCCATAGCACTGGGGAAAACAATTTCAAATGAAACATTTGTGGTTGATCTTGCAAAGATGCCACATTTATTAATGGCAGGTGCTACTGGTCAGGGAAAATCGGTTGGTTTAAATGCAGTTTTAGCATCATTATTATACAAAAAACATCCCGCAGAAGTAAAATTTGTGTTGGTAGATCCTAAAAAAGTGGAACTCACCCTATTTAATAAAATTGAGCGACATTATTTGGCCAAATTGCCAGATACTGATGATGCCATTATCACCGATACCACAAAAGTAATTAACACGCTAAATTCTTTGTGCATTGAAATGGACAATCGCTATGATTTATTGAAACTAGCCATGGTTCGTAACATAAAAGAATACAATGCCAAATTTAAATTACGAAAGTTGAATCCGAATGACGGGCATAAATATTTACCCTATATCGTATTGATTATTGATGAATTTGCAGATTTAATTATGACTGCCGGTAAAGAAATTGAAACGCCAATAGCACGTTTGGCACAGTTGGCCAGAGCCATAGGAATTCATTTAATTGTTGCCACACAACGGCCTTCCGTTAACGTCATTACCGGAATAATTAAAGCAAATTTCCCTGCACGGGCAGCTTTTAGGGTAACTTCAAAAATAGACTCCAGAACCATTTTAGACAGTTCAGGAGCGGATCAATTAATTGGAAAAGGAGATATGCTTTTTGCGGAT
Source organism: Flavobacteriia bacterium (assembly GCA_024635575.1). Taxonomy (GTDB): domain Bacteria; phylum Bacteroidota; class Bacteroidia; order Flavobacteriales; family Flavobacteriaceae; genus Lutibacter. The sequence goes on along the minus strand of JAGXIN010000052.1, from coordinate 5,729 downwards.
GGAAATAATTTAATACGATTGCAATGTGCATTTGTTGACACCCCTGAAGTTGAAAAAATAACTGAATTTATTGGTTCACAACGCGCCTATGCAAATGCCTACTTATTACCCGAATATAATGGGGATGAAGTTGGCACAAACCTTGATGTAGATATCAGCGAAAGAGACAGTTTATTTAGAGATGCTGCATTGGTTATCATTCATGCACAACAAGGTTCAGCCTCTTTATTGCAACGAAAACTAAAATTAGGATACAACAGGGCCGGAAGGTTGATTGATCAGTTGGAAGCCGCTGGAATTGTTGGCCCGTTTGAAGGCAGTAAAGCAAGACAAGTATTAATTCCTGATGAAATGGCACTGAATAAATTGTTGGATTTCGAATTAAATAATTAACTATCTAATTGTCATTAGAACATTACAATAACATGAAAAAAACAGCATTTTTATTAACTTTTTTATTGATAAGTTTTACCTCATTTGGTCAGGATTCAGCTAAAGCAAAAACTTTATTGGATGAAGTTGCCCAAAAAATTGAAGATTACAAAAACATCTACATTGAATTTAATCATAGCTTAGACAACAAAGAAGCTGATGTACATCAGGAAACAAGAGGTACAGTTACTTTAAAAGGTGATTTGTACAACCTCAATTATATGGGAACAGAACAAATCTTTGATGGAAAAAAACTCTATCTGATTATTCATGAAGATGAAGAAGTAATTATTCAAAATCCATCGAAAAAAAAGGAAGAAACCCTTACCCCTTCCAAAATGTTTTCCTTTTATAAAACAGGCTACACCTTTAAAATGGATGCTTTAAAAACAATTAAAGGTGTTAAAATACAATATGTAAAGTTAACTCCAATTGACAGCAATTCTGAAATTAAAAGCGTTTTGGTTGGGATTGACGCAAACACAAAACATATTTACAACATCATTGAAACAGGCCAAAACGGGACAAGTACTACATTAAATATAAGAACTTTCAAAACAAATCAACCTATCTCAGAAAACCTTTTTATCTTTGACCGACCAAAATACAGAGATCAAAAGAAATACACCATCTCTGAACCAAAATAATAGCGTTGAAAATATTTGACAAATATATTTTAAAAAGTTTTTTACAGCCTTTTTTAGCCACATTTTTTGTGGTTCTTTTTGTTTTGGTGATGCAGGCTTTATGGCTGGCATTCGATGAAATTGCAGGGAAAGGGATTGATATATTTTTCATTTTAAAATTTTTGGGATATTTAGGGCTCATCCTCACTCCCACTGCATTGCCAATCGGTATTTTATTGTCTTCTATAATGGCTTTGGGTACTTTGGCTGAAAATTATGAATTTGCAGCCATCAAATCAGCAGGCATTTCTTTAAAAAGAGTTATTCGTCCTTTGGTAATTTTAGTCATTTTACTAAGCGGCCTAAACTTCATATTCTTAAACAATATTTATCCTTGGGCAACCCTAAAACAAAAGAATTTATATTTGAATATGAAAAAGAAAAAGCCAGCTTTGGCTTTGGTTCCTGGCGCATTTAATACTGAAATCCCAGGGATTAGCATAAAGTTTGACGAAAAATACGGGGAAGAAGAGAACTTATTGAAAAATGTTCAGATAGCCGATTTAAATGCAGGAAAAGGGAAAATTAAAGTCATTACTGCTGAAAAAGGTACAATTTCTACAGAAGAAGGAAGCAAATATATGACACTTACCCTTGAAAACGGAAATTACTATGAAGAGCATCTTACCAATGCGATGATGCCAAAAGTCAGAGCAAGAATGCCGGCTTCCAAAGCCTCGTTTAAAACCTATACCATAAATATTGATATCTCTTCCTTTAGTGATGACAATTCAATGAACGATGAAATAGTTAAAGAACATCATGGAATGTTAAGTATCGTTCAGTTGGATTCAATTTCGAAAAAGAATAAAATTGAATATGATGCATACATTCAAACCAGAGCAAATATTTTTTATAATGCCGTAAAAGCCAATAAGTTATACAAATATCCTGACTCCATATTAAACAGTAAATTTAAGCCTGAAATACTTGAAAATTTCAATCTAAAAAATAAAAGCACGGTCCTAAATGAATCCATTCAGTTGCTTAACAGAACTACTGAAAGAAATAAATATCAGATGAAATCTTTTAAAGATCAAAGAAAAATACTAAACCTTTATGATTTTGAATATAGTTATAGAATTTCTTTTTCTTTAGCTTGCCTGGTTTTGTTTTTTATTGGAGCGCCTTTAGGCTCCATCATTAGAAAAGGTGGATTTGGCTTGCCTATGGTTATGGCAATCACTATTTTTGTAATCTACTTTTTTATATCACAACTGGGAAAAAACTTATCCGAAGAAAGTGCAATTTCAGCACTGTTGGGAAGTTGGCTTTCAACATTAATCCTTTTGCCTTTTGGCATTTTACTTACCAGAAGGGCAACAAAAGGAATGGGTATTTTTAATATTGATGCCCGTTTTAATAAAGTTAAAAAAATATTCAACAAATTAATTCATAGAATAATTTCAAATAAATAATGAAAACTTCCACTAGTATAATTAAACTTAATACAATACAAGAAGCTATTGAAGATATCAAAAACGGGAAAATGATTATTGTTGTTGATGATAAGGACAGAGAAAATGAAGGTGACTTTGTTGCTGCCGCTGAATGTGTAACTCCTGAAATGATTAACTTTATGGCCCTGCATGGTAGGGGTTTAATTTGTGCACCATTAACTGAAAGTCGCTGTGAAGAATTGGGATTGCCTCTTATGGTAAACAAAAACACGGTGTTACATAATACCCAATTCACGGTTTCAATTGATTTGATTGGCAATGGATGCTCAACAGGAATTTCTGTACACGACAGAGCCAAAACAATTAAAGCATTGACTTCAAAAGATTCAAAACCTGAAGATTTTGGAAGGCCTGGACATATTTTTCCATTAAGAGCTAAAGAAGGTGGTGTTATGCGCAGAACCGGTCATACAGAGGCTTCTATTGATTTAGCCCGTCTGGCAGGTTTTCAACCAGCGGGAATTTTAGTGGAAATTTTAAATGAAGATGGAACAATGGCACGCCTGCCGCAATTAATGGAAGTTGCCAAAAAATTCAAATTGAAAATTATTTCTATTGAAGATTTGGTGGCATACCGAATGAAATATGATTCATTAATCAATAAAATTGAAAATTTTACCCTGCAAACACGCTTCGGTGAATTTCAATTGAAAGCTTATAAACAAACAACAAACAATCAAGTTCATATTGCTTTGACCAAAGGTTCTTGGGAGGCAGATGAACCAATATTGGTGCGCGTAAATTCATCATTAATCAATAATGACATTCTTCGACTTTTAACAGCCAAACCAGATGACAAATTTTCTAAAATCTTTAAAATGATTAATGATGAAGGAAAGGGAGCTGCTGTATTTATCAGTCAGGAAAATCAATCCTTTGATCTCATAAATCGTTTGTCTTTAATAAAGGAAGCCCAAAAAAATGTGGAGCACAAAGTGCCTCATATTCAACCTGATGATAAAGATTTTGGAATAGGAGCCCAAATTTTACACGATTTAGAAATTAGCAAACTACGTGTTATGTCAAATGCTCCGGCTGTTAAAAAACGTATTGGCATGACAGGTTACGGACTTGAGATTGTTGAGTATGTGAATTATTAAATTTTAAACTGAAATTGCATTGAAAAAGATACTCGTCGCTTGCTTATATAGCTTTATCATTTTTAGTTGCAATAGTCCGGTGAGTCAAATAAAAAAAGAATCTGATTCAAAAACCAAGGGATTTGTTTTAAATGGATCCTTGAAATCATATATTTCGGACAAGGTTTATTTGTGTAAAATAATTGAAAATGACATACATCCAATTGATTCGGCCATAATAAAAAATAATAACTTTATTTTTAAGGGCGCTGTTGGCTATCCGGAACGTTTTGCCATAACATTTGAAAATTCTTCGGCAGCGATCATTTTAATTATTGAAAATACAAATTTCGAAATTATTATTGACCCAAATCAACTTGACGAGCCTGTTATTAAAGGTTCCGAATTAAACACCAAACTGGAAGAATACAAATCAAACTCAAAAAATATATTTAAAAAAATAGATTATTTATTCCCTAAATTTCAAAAAGCACGTCTTGAAAATGATGTTGAAAACCTGGCTGAAATAGGAAATGAATTAAAAAATATTGAAACAGAATTCACCGATTTCAGTTTTAATTTTGTTAAAACCAATAGCGATTCTTATGTTGCCGCTATGATTTTAAGAGACCAATTAAAATCATCAACTGTAGATACCCTTAGAATAAGCAATGCTTATAAACAACTTTCAGAAGCTGTAAAAAAATCACCTGATGCCCAAGTGATTGCGGCTGCTTTCAACCTACGTTAAAAAACTTAAATTGGTTTCAGGCGGCATTTCAATGGCCATTTTATTTTGCTGAAACAAACGTGCGTTTAGGGAGCCTTTTAAAATTATTTGGCCTTCTTTTACATGCAACCAACTTCCTTCCCTAAGTCCCAAAACCGCCGTTTTATTTATGGTATGATATTCATTTATGCGTGTTTCTCGAGTTTCACCCATATGTGTTGAATTTGGATCAGGATCTAAATAATGACAATTTAAATTGAAATCAACAAACCCAAACGTGTCAAAACTTGGGGGATAAACGATTGGCATATCGTTGGTGTTTTGCATCGTCAATCCGCAAATATTGCTTCCTGCACTCGTTCCAAAATAGGGCGTTCCATTTTCAACTACGTTTTTAATTATTGAAATTAACTTCAAGTCATACAATTGCTTTACCAACAAAAAAGTGTTGCCGCCGCCTGTAAAAATTCCTTTTGCCTGATTAACTGCGTCAATAGGCTTGCTAAATTCATGGATTCCTTTTATGCGGATATTAATTTTGTCAAAGCCCTTTTTTACTGATTCGGTGTATTCTTCGTGGGAAATTCCTCCAGGACGTGCATAAGGAATAAACAAAATCTCATTGACACCATTAAAAAATTTATCCAATTCCGGTAAAATATATTCTAAATATCCTTTTCCATGAACTGATGAGCTGCTCGCAATCAATAATTTTTTCATCTGTTTAAATTTTATTTTTTCGCTGGAACAGATGCTGTTCGCCATGAATCATTCCTTTGTGTATCAAAATTTGTCTTGCTCGTTTCATCTGTTTAAATTTTATTTTTTTGCTGGAACAGATGCTGTTCGCCATTAATCATTCCTTTGTGTATCAAAATTTGTCTTGCTCGTTTCATTTCAATAAACTTTCACCAAATATACTCATTTTCAATCTTAACAAAAGTTTATAAATGCCAGCTATTTTTATAAATTTTCTTTGTCGAACTTTGATTTAATGAAAAGAAAATTAACCTGCTTATTAATGTTCATTTATTTTGGGACAAACTGCTTTTCACAAGAGAAATATGCACTTATTTCTGGAAAAATAATCAGTTCTAATAAAAAGGTAAGTGATGTGCATATTTTAAACCTAAACACCAAATTGGGAACCGTGAGCAATGATAAAGGCGAATTTGAGCTTATGGTTTCTTTAAATGACACCTTGCTGTTTTCCTCTATAGAATATGAAAGAAAGAAAATTAGAATGACAGGGAACTTCATTAAATATAAAAAAATCGTGGTTGATTTAATTCCATCCCTTAATGAATTAGAGGAGATTTTCATAGAAGGTTTAACAGGGAGT
>JAGXIN010000051.1 GCA_024635575.1 Flavobacteriia bacterium | reverse complement strand
TTGCCGTCTTAATTTTATAATAACATATAACCCATATTAAAAATGACGAAAGCAGAAATCGTATCAAATATTGCAGACAGATCTGGAATAGAAAAAGCAGATGTATTAGCAACTGTTGAAGCGTTCATGGAAGAGGTAAAAGATTCCTTAGAAAAAGGAGATAATGTTTATTTAAGAGGTTTTGGAAGTTTTATCATTAAAACAAGAGCTGAAAAAACTGGAAGAAACATTTCAAAAAATACCACAATTAAAATCCCGGCTCACAACATCCCATCATTTAAACCCGCAAAAGTTTTTGTGGAAGGAGTTAAAAGTAAGGTAACTGTATAACCAACTTCAAAGTAGGTTAAAAAATATTTATTAATTTAAAAACAACTTTTAATTATGCCAAGTGGTAAAAAAAGAAAGAGAGCGAAAATCTCGACTCATAAACGTAAGAAAAGAGCAAGAGCAAACAGACATAAAAAGAAAAAGTAAGCCAAGCTTACTTTTTTCTTTTCAATTTTAAAGTTCATTGAAATAAATATTTGCAGTTCATGCAAATATTGTTGGGTATATTACCCTGTAAAAACTTAGTATAAATCGTTCAAGTATATTATTTGAACACAAAACAATTCAGAGTGAAAACAGAATTAATAATTAGATCAAACTTCTCTGATATTGATTTTGCCTTATTAAAAGATGGTAGATTAACAGCACTAAACAACGAATCCAATAGCAATAAATTCTCCGTCGGAGACATTTTTTTAGCTAAAATTGGCAAAGTTCTATCTGGTTTAAATGCCTCATTTGTAAATGTAGGTTATGAAAAAGATGGTTTTTTGCATTATCATGATTTAGGAGCACAATTACTATCTTTAAATAAATTTATAAAAGGTATAACTACAGGTAAAATTAAAGATTTCACCTTAAAGAATTTTCAACTAGAAAAGGATATTGACAAAAACGGAAGTATCGCCGATGTTCTAAAAACAGGTCAAAATTTATTAGTACAAATTGTAAAAGAGCCCATATCTACCAAAGGTCCTCGGATGAGTTCAGAAATATCCATTGCGGGTAGATATTTGGTATTGGTTCCTTTTTCTGACAGAGTTTCAGTATCACAAAAAATAAATGATCCAGAAGAAAAAGAACGATTAAAAAGATTGATCAAAAGCATTAAACCTAAAGGTTTTGGTGTCATTATCAGAACTGTGGCCGAAAATAAAAAAGTCGCAGAATTAGATAAGGATTTACAAAATTCTTTAGAACGATGGGTCGCCATGTGTAAACAAATTGTTACTGTTAAAGCACAACAAACACCCATTAAAGTTTTAAGTGAATTAAACAGAGCCTCTTCAATTTTAAGGGATATGTTTAATGATTCGTTTACAAGCATTGTAACTAATGATGAAATTTTGTTTTTAGAAATTAAAGAGTATTTACAAGAAATCGCACCAAAAAAAGAGTCTATTGTGCAATTACACAAGTCGCAAGTTCCCATTTTTGAAAAACATGGAATTGAACGCCAGATAAAAACATCATTCGGCAGAACGGTTTCTATGAGTAAAGGAGCTTATTTGGTTATTGAACATACCGAAGCACTTCATGTAATTGACGTAAACAGTGGCAATCGTTCAAACAAAGCCAACACACAAGCCGATACCGCACTTGAGGTTAATTTAATTGCGGCTTCTGAAATCGCAAGACAATTACAATTGCGAGATATGGGAGGCATTATTGTTGTTGATTTTATTGACATGAATTCCCCTGAACACAGGCAAAAACTTTTCGACCATTTAAAGGCTGAAATGGAATTTGACAAGACTAAACATAAAATATTACCGCCAAGCAAGTTTGGTTTGGTTCAAATTACCAGACAACGCGTGAGACCGGAATTGGTTATTAAAACGCAAGAACCTAACCCTAGCGGAATTGGGGAAGTTGAATCACCAATTATTTTATTAGACAAAATTGAGTCTGAACTTGAAAGACTTGTGAGTTCAAAAGCGCATGTAAATATTACTTTAAATACACATCCTTTTATAGCAGCATACTTAAAAAAGGGATTTCCATCAATACAAATGAGATGGTACCTTAAATATAAAAAGCGGATCAAAATTTTACCTAGAATTACCTACCAATATTTAAGATTTGATTTTACCGACAATGAAGGTAAAATAATTGACTAAATAAGGCATCAATATCAAAAAGCCCTGCAAATTTTGCAGGGCTTTTTTTTTTAAAACCAGTACCCAACATTAAAATACCAGTAATTTTCCTTGTGATCCGGTGAAAAGGAATAATTAACTTCAATGGGACCCAAAAAAGTATCCAATCCATAGCCTAACATATAACCGGACTTCGTGTTTTCAAAAATCCTGCCTTCATTAAACAAATCACTTTCTATCCTTGCATAGTTTGCTGTAGCCTGAAAATAATTTTTCGGCAAAAACTCATACCTAAACCTAAACGTCGACCGTAAAAATGAATTTCCATTGAGTGCTGCAAAATCATAACCATTAAATGGAATAAAAGTATTTATAAAATTTTCTCCATAACCTCCCACATTAAATTCTAATGCTCTATTTAAATTTTCACCAATTGTCATCCCCGCTTCAGAAATAAAATGGGCTGTAAATTTATCAAAAAACGTCTGCGCATACCCTACCTTCCCTTTTAACTGTGAGAAGGAAGAAAAGTTATTATTAAAGTCAGATGAACTTAAATACCATCTGAAATCCACATCCAAATAAGCTCCTTTTTTTTGAAAATATTTTTTGTCGTAAGTGTCAATTTTTAAATAGGCAATTAAATTTAAGTAATCTGACTTATCAAAATACAATACTCCATTACCAGTTTCACCATTAATTTCTAGAGAAGAGATTGTTTCTGAATAAACTTTAATTCTTTTGAATTCTCCGCCGGCGCCAATGGCGAATTTCCTTCCAAATACCGTTTGAAGATAAATCTGGTTGGTAAAATCTTCATAATTTAAATTTATTTTATTTACGTTAGCCGAATCATATTTAACATTTGCATTAAAATTATTATATCTTGATTTTAGTCCAAAACTCCAATAAAACCCATTATCAATAAAATAATCAAAATTATACCTCAAGTTGTCTCCCAATATTATATCTGCTGACAACAAATCATTGTTAGCTAAAATATGCTTTGCTGTGGCATTTAATAAAATTCCCGTTTTGTATAAACCATCATAATGTACCCCTATTTTTAAAAAATTTGAAATTTGGTATTCTTTTACCTTTAATTTCAAAATAAAGTTGTCATTTTCATGAATTATTTGATACTGTACATTTTCAAAATTACCGGTGGCCGATAAATTATTGATGCTTTCAACGACCTTCCTGTAATTAATGATTTCTCCAATTCTTAAATTAAGTTTTCCTAAAATATAAGCACGTGTATAATAATTGTTTCCGTCAATTTCGATTTGTTTTATACTGAATTCCTCAATTTGACTTATATCAATTTTTATGTCCTTAGTATGAATCTGCCTTGCACCAATAGCTTTTAATTGACTAAATTTATCACGTGCAGATATTTCACCTTCAGCCATAATTTCTTTTACTTTATCAAAAGAAACAACATTATACAATTTTAAATTGGGTTTTATCACCAATTCCAAACTGTCATATTTGTGCTCCATTGATTTATACATTTGAAAACCAACTATTTGATTTAATATTTTTACCGCTGAATTTAAATCTTCCTTACTTTCCAGTCCGCTTTGAATATCAACCCCAATAACCACATTGGCTCCCATGGCTATTACTTCTTCAACAGGAAAATTATTTGTAATTCCCCCATCCGTCAGCAATTTTCCGTCAATCTCAACTGGAGCCAGTAATGTTGGAAATGCGCCGCTTGCCAATATCGCTACAGGCAAAAACCCTTTATTTAAAACTTCTTGTTGCCCAGTTTCTAAATTGGTCGCAATACATACGAATGGTATTGGTAACCTGCTAAAATCATTAATGTTATTCACATGCTGCGTTAAACTGGTCAATAAATTAAGTATGTTTTGTCCATTTGACAACGCAACAGGCAAGCCCAATCTTCCTTCTTTTATTGGTACGGTAAGTATATATTTTTCGCCACTTTCCTTATCATAAAACGGTTTGGATTTACGCGGCAAATCATCAGTCAATATTTTATTAAAATTTGTTGTTTTAATAATAGAATCGAGTTGATTTGCGCTATAACCAGAGGCATATAAACCACCAATAATCGCACCCATGCTAGTTCCTCCGATAAAATCTATCCGCACGCCAGCTTCCTCTAAAACTTTTAAAACTGCCACATGGGCAAATCCTTTTGCACCACCGCCACTAAGTACAAGACCAACTTTTATATCTTCTTTTTTAACAACTTCCTGCGAAAATGAAAGCGCCACAGAAAATACAAAAACGAGCAGTACAATTCTTTTCATTAATTTTTATGTTTTTGAAAATAGTTAAAAATAATTGTGGCTTTAGATTTTCCAACAACTTGTTCCAATTCTTCAAATGAAGCCAGCGCTGTTCTTTTTAACGATTTAAATTGTTTCAATAAAGATACAATAGTTTGTTTACCAATACCTGAAATTTGCTCCAATTCATTAACCAACAAATTTTTACTTCTTTTATTTCGATGGTGTGTTATTCCAAATCTATGAGCTTCATTGCGCAATTGCTGTATAATTTTTAAGGTTTCAGAAGTTTTGTTTAAATATAAAGGTACTGGATCATTCGGATAATAAATTTCCTCCAGTCGTTTGGCAATTCCAATAATGGCAATTTTATGTCGCAACCCTAAAATGTCAAGGCTTTTTAATGCCGATGTCAACTGCCCTTTTCCGCCATCAACAACAATTAACTGAGGCAATTCTTGCCCTTCTTCCAACAACCTTTTATATCTCCTGAAAACAACCTCTTCCATAGAAGCAAAATCATCCGGACCCTCAACTGTTTTAATATTAAAATGCCGGTACTCCTTTTTGCTGGGTTTTCCATTTCTAAAAACCACGCAAGCTGCGACTGGATTGGTTCCCTGAATATTTGAATTGTCAAAACACTCAATATATCTCGGTTCTGCCGTTAACCGTAAATCCTTTTGCATTTGTGCCATAATTCTATTTACATGCTTATCCGGATCAACAAGTTTTAACTGTTTAAACTGCTCTTGCCTATAATATTTAGCATTCCGTAGGCTCAAATCTACAATTCGTTTTTTATCCCCAAGTTTAGGAATTGTTACTTTTATGTTTTCTCCCAAATCCACTTCAAAAGGCACATAAACTTCTGTAGATTGAGAATTAAACCGTTGTCTGATTTCAATAATGGCCAGCTCCAATAATTCCTTATCTGTTTCGTCCAATTTCTTTTTAATTTCAACAGTATGGGATTGAATTATTGCGCCGTTCGCTATTTTAAAAAAGTTTACATAACTATAACTTTCATCCGAAACAATCGAAAACACATCCACATTTGTTATTGACGGATTCACCACGGTAGATTTTGCCTGATAATTTGCCAACATATCTATTTTTTCTTTTATTTTTTGAGCCTCTTCAAACTCCATTTCGGTTGAATAATATATCATCAGGTCGTAAAACTGCTGCAGGGATTCCTTAAAGTTTCCTTTCACAATGTTCCTTATGGCCTGGATGTCTTTGTCGTAATCTTTTTCTGACTGAAGTCCCTCGCAAGGCCCTTTGCAGTTTCCTATATGAAAATCAAGACAAACAGAATATTTTTTAAGTTCCACGTTTTTTTCGCTCAAATCATAGCTGCATGAGCGCAATTGGAACAATTCCTTTATTAATTCCAACAAAGCTTTGGCCATTTTCACGGAAGGATAAGGACCATAATACTCCGAACCGTCTTTAATCACATTTCTGGTTAAAAATATACGCGGAAAACGCTCTTTTTTAATGCAAATCCAAGGATAGGTTTTGTCATCTTTCAGCATCACATTATAGCGCGGCTGATATTTTTTGATTAAATTATTTTCCAGCAACAGCGCATCGGTTTCCGTATCCACAACAATGTGTTCGATACTGGCAATTTTCTTGACCAACACATTGGTTTTTCCTATTTCATGGGTTTTATTGAAATAAGACGAAACCCTTTTCTTTAAGTTTTTTGCTTTCCCCACATACAGAATAGTGCCGTTTTGATCATAATACTGATAAACACCGGGCAGAGATGGCAATGTTTTTATTTGAATTTCTAATTCCAAAAAGTTCTGTGATTTAAAAAAAATAAAATTACAGATTTTTTTTTGATTTAGTGTTTTCTTTCCGAAGTTGAGTTATGATTATTTTTAATAGCATAAAATATGTATTTTTGCGAAAACAATAAAAAATTATCCGCTATAAAGGTTTTTTTTAAATAATAGTTAATTATTTAGGCATATGAAGCACTGGAAAAAATATTCAAAAGAGAAATTAATAAAACGTATTGATGAGGCATTAGAATCTACCATTGATTTTCAAAGCAGCAAATATTTGGGCTATCCTGTTTCAAAATTAGATGAAAACGTATTCAATACAAATGGTACATTTTTGAGCGATTCCCCTTTATTAAAATCGTACATCGCAAATCCGAACAATATTGGCTGTCACACTTTAGGGAAATCAGAGGAGGCTTTTAAAGGCTCTCAAGAACTTGAAAAAGAAGTTATTCAGGTTTTGGCTGTTGATATTTTTAAGGCTAGGGAAAATGAATATGACGGTTATATTGCTACCGGAGGCACTGAAGCAAATATGCAGGCGCTTTGGATTTATAGAAATCTTTTTATGAAGAAATATCAAGCGACTTTAGATGAAATGGTTATTTTATCCTCTGAGGACACGCATTATTCTGTTCATAAAGGCTCGAATATATTGAATGTGGAAAATATAAGCATTCCTGTCGATTTTAATTCGAGAGAAATTAATGCTGAGGCACTTGACGCCATTGTAAAAAAATTAATTGACGAAGGCAAAAAATACTTCATGGTCATTTCAAATATGGCAACAACCATGTTTGGCTCAGTTGACAACCCTGATATTTATGCTGAAATATTAACAAACCATAGTGTGCCATTTAAGATTCATGTGGATGGTGCTTTTGGCGGATTTATCTATCCGATTTCCAACAGACAATCGACCATTAATTTTGAAAATCACAACATTTCTTCCATCACCATTGATGCCCATAAAATGTTACAGGCTCCTTACGGAACAGGTGTGTTTTTGTGCAGAAAGGGCCTAATTGAAAATGTACTTACCAAAGAAGCACAATACGTTGACGGAATGGATTTAACTATGGTTGGCAGCCGATCAGGTGCCAATGCCATTGCTGTTTGGATGATTTTATTTAGTTATGGCTATTATGGATGGTTTGAAAAAATAAGCACACTTTTGATGCGTACTGAATGGCTTTGCGCACAATTAGATGAATTAAATATTCATTATTACAGAAACCCTTTTATGAACATTGTCACTATAAAATCAGAATTTGTACCTGAAAACATCGCTCATAAATTTGGATTGGTTCCGGAAACTCATGAAGGAAATAACAAATGGTATAAAGTGATTATGATGAGCCATGTGGAAATTGACGATTTGTCAAAATTTATCGATGAATTAAGAAATCAAAGCTAAAAATTTTAACTAATTTCTTCAGCATCATCATTTGGAAATGCCTTTTTGTTGAAGAAAATTAAAATACCGACCGCTGTAGAAATAGAAGCATCGGCAATGTTAAAAATAGCATTAAAAAAGGTAAAAGGCTTTCCTCCCCAAAAAGGAACCCAGTCAGGTAAATCTCCGCTCCAAATAGGGAAATAAAGCATATCTACCACTTTACCGTGAAATAAAGTACCATAAGGTTTATCAGCAAACAACGTCGCAACAGCATTTCTGGGGGTGTCGAATACCACTCCGTAAAACACAGAATCTATGATATTTCCCATAGCTCCAGCGAAAATTAGGGAAATGGCAATGATTAAAATAGTAGGTGCATTTTTCTTTACAGAACTATAAAGCCAATATCCTATACCCACAATGGCAAACAACCTGAAAATCGTTAAAAATAATTTACCTGTTTTACCGCCAAATTCCGCACCCCAGGCCATTCCGTTATTTTCAATAAAATGAATACGAAACCAGTCGAAAACTACAACCTCTTCACCATACAAAAAATTAGTTTTTACATATATTTTGCTAAGCTGATCAATTAACAAGATTAAAATTATAATAATGATGGGTTTTTTCAATTGTAGTAGATTTTATTTGAGCGTACTAAAAAAACGAAGCTTCAACGCATTGAAGCTTCGCAATAGTATCATACCTTGTTTTTTATTGTTGCATATTTTTTGCCTCAATGCTCAATGTGGCATGAGGAACTAATCTTAAACGTTCCTTTTGAATTAATTTACCGGTTACTCGGCAAACTCCATAGGTTTTGTTTTCAATACGCTGCAATGCGTTTTTTAAGTCGCGAATAAATTTTTCCTGACGAATGGCCAATTGCACATTTGCTTCTTTTGACATGGTTTCAGAACCTTCCTCAAAAGCTTTAAATGTAGGTGAAGTATCGTCAGTGCCATTATTGCTGTCATTTTTAAAGATACTTTTTAAGAGTGCTAAATCTTCTTCGGCACTCTCCTTTTTTAGCAGAATTATTTCTTTAAACTCTGCCAAATCTTTATCTGAATATCTGTTATTTTCATCCATAACCTAATTTTTCTTTATTAATATTTTCGTTTTCACATCGTCAAAAGCAATTTCTGAACCATTTTCTAATTCATCAGCAAAAACGAGTTCTTTCGTTAATGTTTCCGTTTTAATATAATGTTCATTTGCTGCAATTGAACGCTCTAATATATCATTTTTTTGAATAACTAATGTAATTTTGTCAGTAACTTCCAAGCCTGAATCCTTTCGTAAATTCTGAACCCTGTTTACCAACTCTCTAGCATTGCCTTCCATACGTAAATCGTCAGTAATTGTAATGTCTAAAGCTACCGTTAAACCTCCCTGATTGGCTACCAGCCAACCTTCAATATCCTGCGAGGTAATTTCAACTTCACTAAGTGCTAAATTTACAACTTTATCATTTATAATTAACGATATTTCTTGCTGTTTTTCAACAGTTTCAATATCTTTTTGTGTTAAATTTTGAACAGCTTCGGATATTATTTTCATGTCTTTACCAAACCTTGGCCCCAATAACTTAAAATTGGGTTTTATGGTTTTCACCACAATTCCGGAAGTATCATCAATCAATTCAATTTCCTTGACATTAACTTCCGATTTTATCAAATCTGCTACCGCCAAAATTTCTTCCTTTTCTTCTTCTTTTAACACCGGAATCATAATTCTTTGCAAAGGCTGGCGCACTTTTATCATTTCCTTTTTACGCAATGATAAAACCATAGAGGCTATTTTTTGAGCCTGCTGCATTTTTCGCTCTAACTTATTGTCAACTAAACTTTTATCATAGGTTGGAAAGGTTGACAAATGTACAGATTCAAATTTTTCTTTTTCTGAAACATTTGTTAAATCTTTGTAAAGACTGTCCATAAAAAATGGAGCTATCGGGGCACCTAATTTTGCCACTGTTAGCAAGCAAGTGTATAGCGTTTGATATCCCGAAACTTTATCTTTTTCGTAGTCGCCTTTCCAAAAACGTCTTCTGCTTAAGCGTACAAACCAGTTGCTTAAATTTTCAGAAACGAAATCCTGAATGGCACGAGCCACTTTCGTTGGCTCATAATCTTCATAAAAACTTTCAACATTTTTTATTAAGGTATTCAGTTCAGATAAAATCCAACGGTCAATTTCTGGCCTTTCATCCAAAGCAATTTCTTCTTCGGAATAAGAAAAATTATCTAAATTGGCATATAATGAAAAGAAGGAATACGTGTTGTATAAAGTACCGAAGAATTTTCTTCGAACCTCATCGATGCCGTCAAGGTCAAATTTTAAATTGTCCCACGGATTTGCATTTACAATCATGTACCAACGAGTAGCATCTGCGCCATATTTGTCCATGGTTTCAAAAGGGTCTACTGCATTTCCCAGTCGCTTAGACATTTTTTTGCCTTCCTTATCCAAAACCAATCCGTTTGACACCACATTTTTATATGCAACGGAATCAAAAACCATGGTTGAAATCGCGTGAAGCGTATAAAACCACCCTCTGGTTTGGTCAACGCCTTCAGCAATAAAATCGGCTGGAAAAAATTTATTTTCGTCTATCAACTCTTTATTCTCAAACGGATAATGCCATTGCGCATAAGGCATGGAGCCTGAATCGAACCAAACATCTATAAGATCCGCTTCACGTTTCATTGGTTTTCCTGAGGCCGAAACCAAGACAATCTCATCAACCACATTTTTGTGCAAGTCGATTTTATCATAGTTTTCTTCACTCATATTACCAGCTTCAAAATCGGTAAAAATAGCAGCTTTCATATATCCGGCGGCAACCGATTTTTTCATTTCTGTTGTTAACTCTTCTACCGAACCAATAAATATTTCTTCTTTGCCATCTTCTGTTCTCCAAATTGGCAAAGGAATTCCCCAATAACGCGAACGGGATAAGTTCCAGTCATTGGCGTTTTTTAACCAGTTGCCAAATCGGCCTTCACCGGTAGATTTTGGTTTCCAGTTAATGGTATTATTAAGATCAAACATTCGATCACGTTTGTCAGTCACTTTAATAAACCAAGAATCTAACGGATAGTATAAAACTGGTTTGTCTGTTCTCCAGCAATGCGGATAAGTATGACGGTATTTTTCAACGTTGAACGCTTTATTTTCTTCTTTTAATTTTATGGAAATTTCAACATCCATTGATCGCTCAGGAGCTTCCCCTTCGTCATAATATTCATTTTTCACATATTTGCCAGCAAATTCGCCCATATGTTTGGTGAACCTTCCCTGCAAATCTACCAATGGAACCGGATTCCCAGAATCGTCTAAAACCAACATTGGCGGGACTTCAGGATTTGCCTGTTTTGCAACCATAGCATCGTCTGCTCCAAATGTTGGAGCCGTATGAACTATTCCTGTACCGTCTTCAGTAGTCACAAAATCTCCGGCAATGACTCTAAATGCATTTTTCGGATTTTTATAAGGAAGGGCATATGACATTAACTGTTCATATCTAGCCTCTAATATATCAGTGCCCTTAAATTCTTTTATAACCAAAAACGGTATTTTCTCTGGCTTTCCGCTTGGAGAATTTTCATTTTGGTGATATTCAGAAAGCTGGGATTCATTTTCAACAGCAAAGAATTTGTCCGAAAACTGTTTGCCTATCAATGTTTTTGCCAATATAATATTGATCGGTTCAAACGTATACTGGTTAAAAGATTTCACTAAAACATAATCAATCTTTTTTCCAACCGTAAGTGCTGTGTTCGAAGGAAGCGTCCAGGGTGTTGTTGTCCATGCTAAAAAGTAAATTTCGCCTTCAACTTCTTGCAATAATTTGGGCAATGTATTTTTTATCGCTTTAAACTGTGCAACCGCAGTAGTATCAGTAACATCTTGGTATGTTCCCGGCTGGTTTAATTCGTGCGAACTTAAACCTGTTCCTGCTTTTGGTGAATAAGGCTGAATGGTATACCCTTTATAAATCAATCCTTTTTTATACAATTGTGCAAGCAACCACCAAACCGTTTCCATATATTTTGGTTTGTAGGTAACATAAGGATCTTCCATATCCACCCAATGTCCCATTCGTCTGGTAAGATCTTCCCAAACATCCGTATAACGCATAACTGCTTTTTTACAAGCTTCATTATATTCTTCAACGGTAATTTTTTTACCAATATCTTCTTTGGTAATTCCCAATTCTTTTTCAACGCCCAACTCAATTGGCAATCCATGTGTATCCCATCCTGCTTTACGTTTTACCTGAAATCCCTGAAGGGTTTTGTAACGGCAAAAAATATCTTTAATGGCACGAGCCATCACATGGTGAATTCCAGGCAATCCATTTGCAGAAGGCGGTCCTTCATAAAACACAAAGGGTTTGTTTTCGTCTCTTGTGGTAATGCTTTTCTCGAAAATATGTTCCGCTTCCCAAAACACCAAAGTCTCTTCTGCTACTTTAGTGAGGTCCAATCCTTTATATTCTCTAAATTTTTTGCTCATTTTATGCCCTTAAATCAATTAGTGTGCGAAATTACGTATTTTCTTGAAAATATCATTTCAATAATTGTAAAAAAAATAGCGACTTATTTTAGGCTGAAATTGAACTGATTTTGATTCAAATTGAAAGGAAAATATTACAATCCTCTTTCCTTTTGGATTTGTTCATAAGCCATACTCACCTGCTTGAATTTTTCTTCGGCACCTTTTATATGTTCTTCGCCAAGATGTTGCAGTTTATCGGGATGGTATTTTTTTGCCATTTTTCGGTATGCCAATTTTATTTCATCATTAGCGGCCGTTTTCTCAATTTCCAAAATTCGATAAGCACTGTCTGAACTGTTATAAAACATGGCTTTTATAGATTCAAAATCGTAAGGATTGACATACAAATAACCCGCTATGGTTTTTATGGCATTTACCTCAGCTTCTTGAACAGCGCCATCTGCATTTGCAATGCCAAACAAAAAATGAACCAACTGCAAACGCGAAGCATGTGTTAAATTCTGACGTATTTGAGTGCAAATCTGAGACGTTGAAATTTGGTTGTTTTTAATAAATATATTGAATAATTTATAGGCGTTTTTAGCACGTTCTTCCCCATACATTCTCTTAAAATGATCTCTGACATAAGATAGTTCACGTTCGTCTATTTTCCCATCGGCTTTAATGACAATGGATGACAATAACAATAAACTTACTTCAAAATCTCCAGACTGCACATTTGCACCTGATTTTCCATATGTTTTTGCCAGTTCAATATCTTCCTTTGAAAATCCATCAATAAAACTGCCAACAGCAAAACCTAAAATACTTCCCATTGGGCCTCCAAGTGTAAAACCCAATCCTGCACCCAACCATTTAATAAAATTCGCCATAATTTTTATTTAGTGTGCAAAGATACGTCGATTTGCCAGTACACTAAGAGTTCCTTTCATTACAATTGTTAAAATAGTTATAAACTTCTTTTATCCAAAGAATAATTAAAAATTGTGTTTAGTCATTTCATATTTAAACTCTTATATTTGCAACTAAATTACTAATAACTAAAATAAATAAAATATGTATCCACCAGAATTGGTAAAACCTATGCAAGCAGAATTAGAAAATGCAGGTTTTATATCATTGCATACTGCTCAAGAAGTTGAGGCAGCAATAAAAAAAGATGGCACCACATTGGTTGTTGTTAATTCAGTTTGTGGTTGTGCCGCCGGCACAGCGCGCCCCGGAGCTGTTGTTTCTTTAAAAAACGACAAAATACCTAAAAATTTAGTAACCGTTTTTGCAGGAGTTGATAGTGAAGCCACCGCAAAAGCGCGTGAAAATATGATTCCATTTCCTCCATCATCACCGGCAATAGCCTTATTTAAAGATGGTGTTTTGGTTCATATGTTAGAGCGTCACCACATTGAAGGACGACCTGCCGAAGTGATTGCTTCAAATTTAGCTGGAGCTTACGATGAGTTTTGTTAAAAATAATTTCTTTTAAATGAAAATATTTAAAAATATATTAAAAACGATTGCCCTATTGGCAATCGTTTTTGGTTGCACAAACAATTCTGAATCAAGCAAAGAAGACGATTTGGCAGCACTAACTTCTTTGCAAGAAGAAATTGAACTATTGATTGATGCAGGTGTTTGTTCAGAAAATTCGGATTGTGATTATCTTGCTTTCGGAAGCAAGGCTTGCGGAGGACCAAAAGCCTACCTTGTATTCAGCACTGCAATTGATGTTGCATTACTTCAGCAAAAAGTAGCGACTTACAACGCCCTTGAAAATGCCTTCAACAAAAAATGGGGAATAATTTCAGATTGTTCTGTTGTTTTGCCTCCAACAAGTGTTGCATGCATAAACGGAAATTGTAAGGCAGTTTACTAATATTTAGTTCAAAAAAATAATATAAAACTATCGATATTATTCCTGATTTTAATATTTTTTAGCCTTATTTTACACTCATGAACACCCAGCAAATAATTAAAAATACCGAAGAATTTGTAAAAAAAGTCTTAAAAAATGCGGAAGGCGGTCATGACTGGTTTCATATTTTACGCGTATGGAACAATGCGAAGTTAATTTCAAAAAACGAAGATGTTGATGGGTTTGTAGTGGAGTTAGGTGCATTATTGCACGATATTGCCGATTCCAAATTTCATAACGGTGATGAAACGGTTGGTCCAAAAATTGCCCGTGAGTTCTTGGAAAGTCAGAAAGTTGACAATTCCATGATCATCCATATTGAAAATATCATTAGCAACATTTCTTTTAAAGGAGGTAATTTTGAACAGAAATTTAACTCGCCGGAGTTGGAAGTTATTCAAGATGCCGACAGATTGGATGCGATAGGCGCTATTGGAATTGCGCGAACATTTAATTATGGCGGATTTAAAAACAGACCACTTTACAATCCGGAAATTTCTCCCAATCTAAACCAAACAAAAGAAGCCTATAAAAATTCAGAAGCACCAACAATCAATCATTTTTATGAAAAACTATTGCTGTTAAAAGACAGAATGAATACGATTACCGGGCGCAAAATCGCTGTTGACAGGCATCTTTATATGGAGCGTTTTTTAAGTCAGTTTTATGATGAATGGGAAGGGATTAAGTAAACAGTTTCCGATGGCAGTTGACAATTTTTTTGATTCTTTATAAATATTTAAATCAGTTTTAAAAGCAATAAAAGACTTAGATTAAAGTTTTGTTAAAATCTTATAGCAATTGATAGTTTGTATATCTTTACTCACTATATTATTTGTAATGGCTATAAAAAAACCTAAGATTAAATGACTGCTTATAAACTTTTTACATTTTTACTTTTGCTGACTACTTCGCTGGTTTTTTCTCAAACCAGCATTAAGCATAAAGTCATTAGAGGTGAAAGTATTTATGCAATAGCAAAAAAATATGATGTAAAACAAGCTGCTATTTATGAACTAAACCCTAAGGTTAAAGGGAAATTATTACAATTAAACACTACTCTACTAATTCC
>JAGXIN010000006.1 GCA_024635575.1 Flavobacteriia bacterium | reverse complement strand
CCAAAGCAATCTGGAAATATACCTTACCCGGTATTCAGACAGCCTTATTTCTCTAACCGACAGGACACGGCTTGCTAAGGCTTTAAAAGCGGATGTTTTTATCTCCCTGCATTGCAACCACGCCAAAAACCCTGGAGCAACTGGCACCGAGGTTTTTGTTGCAAATACTGCCATTTCCCAAAATCTAAGTCACTCCATTTATCTTGCCCACCAGATCCATTCCGGGATAACAACCAACTTTGGGATTAAATCCAGGGGAGTGAAATTCGCAAATTTTCAGGTGCTGCGGGAAACTATCGCGTTATGCCCTTCAATATTGGTAGAGCTTTGTTTTTTGTCCAATTGGGATGAGGCCGAATATTTGTCTGAAAATTCGAATCTAAAAGCATTGGCATTTTCAATATTGATTAGCTTAATTAAATTAGAGGAATTATGAAAGAATTATTTGTGTTGCTGGCAGGAATGGTTTGTGAGATTTTGAGGGTATTGACGAGGGAAATGAGGGGAATCTTTATGAAAAAATGATGTTTGAGATAATTGGGATTTTGGAAAAGAAGATGGGTTATTCAATTAAAAAAAACTAAAAGTAGCATCATTTGCACCGAAATACCTGACACGATTCGAACCGTAATATACAGCAGTGTTCAATAAGTTATTAAAACAAGCCATTGTCGTTGCAAAATCAAGCTTAATATATGATGAAAATTATCGAAGTGTTTTGGCGAAAATTTAAATGAATTTCACTTGTTTCTTACCACAGTTCTTTGTTACCCACTGGCTTTATTCCGTTCTGATTGGTTTTCAGCGTTGGCAAAAACATACTCTTTTGCCATTTTTGGTGTCATGGTGGCTTGAGCGAATTGCAAATGTGTATGGCTTTCAGTGTTGTCTTTTTAACAACAGCTTTCTTTCTTCTGTATTGAAGAACATTTTACTGAACCAAAACTGCAATAGACACAACAATCTCCATCGTTTGGGCGTAATACTTTTTTAAAATTCTCACATTCATAAAAGAATTGACAGGATTCTGTTGGCATTTCCTCTACTTTTTTATGTTCGCAGTTTAGACAAGTAATTTCTAATTTTAATTGGATTTCCATTAGTTTTCTTTTTTGTCAATTACTTTGTAGCCTGATGTGTTAATTGCTTTCTCAATTTCCGTTTCATTGGTTTTGGTTCTGTCAAATTCAATGATTACGTTTCCATTTTCGTATGACGCTTTTGAGTTTACAATTCTGTTGAGTTTATTAACTTCGTAGTTTATGTGTTCTTCGCAACTGGCACAGGTCATTCCGCTGATTTTAAATTCCGTGGTATTAATATCCGATTTGTCAACTACGATTATTTGCTTTTCTATATTTGGATAAAAAATCCCTGAATAGTATGGAAAAGCCAACATTACAATAATTCATTCTCTGTATTTAATAGAAAAAAGATTTTTAATCTTACACATTACCAGCAATGGATAATAATTTTGTCTTTTTTTGAAAACTTTCTTCTATTTTATCTAATGTTTCCATACAGTTTTGCAACTGCTATTGGTTAGCTTCCGTTCTTGTACAGGTTATTTCTAATTTCATAAGATATGTTTTATCGTTGCAAATATGTAATTAATAATTAACTGTTTTTAGTCGAAATTCCAATAAAATTTATCTGAAGTTATAGAAACAATAATTTATGTTCATTACTATTACAGTAAAAACCTAATAGGCAGTGAAAGAACTGAAACTTATATAGAATATAATTAATAGAAGTATTAAAGAAGCAACGTCTTATTACCTGCTCACGGATTTTGATTTGAAGCAGTATTATGAATTAGATTACTACAATTTCCTTTATGTGCCATAAAGCCTAATGCTTTATTATTATCTGGCTGTTCTTTGTATATAAGGTATTCACATCCTTCATAATGTATAGTTTCAAATTTATTATTAGGGATTTTTGCTGTTATGCGCTCAATAGTTTTGTTAATGGAATCTTGGATTTTTAGCTGCTCTTCAAGCATTTGATCGTGCATTCTATCTTTACAGGAAGAAACCAAGAAGATTACAAATACAAAATATAGCTTTAAAAGTTTGTTTGAATTAATCATTTTTTAAGATTTTTTTTATGTCTTTATTAGCTCCATAAACTACCAGGATATCATCCTTATTTAGGATGTTATTAGGGCTTGCAACTCCTTTCACCTTAGTCACATTTCTTGTTTTACCGACAATACTTTTTTCTTCACTATTAACAATTGTGGTTAATACCAGTAAATTGTACTGTTCCCGTATTTTGCTTTCTCTGATTGATTTACCATTATATCTTTTGGGGACATTAATTTCAACAATACTATAGTCGTCGTTTAATTCAAAAGAATCCACAACATCTTTAAAACATAATTTTTTAGCCCAACGCTCTGCCGATTCTTCTTCAGGATGTACAATCTCATCAACACCAATGGCGTGCAATACTTTCTCGTGCAAGCCATCTATAGCACGGCTTATTAATCGCTTGACCTGAAAATTTTTAAACAGTGCTGTTGTCATTACATTAGCTCCTTTATCTTCACCAATGGCAACTACCACCATATCGGTATTTTTTAATGGTAGGCCAGACACAGTAAACTCGTCTGTTGCATCCATACATATAGTATGTGAAATGCGCCCTTTGTAATTATCCACCTTATTCATATTGGTGTCAATACCAATAACTTCATTGCCTTGTTCTGTTAATTTTATTGCTAAAGATGCCCCAAAACTTCCTAATCCAACTATAATATATTTCATAAGCTTATATTTTGTTCTCTTTAATTTATCGTGATCTCTTCAACCGGATATTTATAATTTTTCTGTTTTACTTTTTTAAAGACTGCAATTAATAAGGTGAGCATACTTACTCTACCGATAAACATTACTGCTATTATTACAAACTTGCTTTCAGGACTCAATGATGCCGTAATGCCTAAACTCAACCCCACTGTGCTATAAGCAGAAAAGCATTCAAAAGCAATATTTAATAAGCTTTTTTCACTATCGAAAATGGAGATTGAAATAATGCCAAAACCAATGACCAATAAAGACAATGATATTACTGCAAAAGCACGCCTTACAGAAACTTCAGCTATTTCCCTTCTAAAGACTTCAATCTTGGACTTGCCCCTTGCTAAACTAAAAAAGTTGAGTGTGGCAATAGCAAAGGTATTTGTTTTGACACCTCCACCTGTTGATGCTGGAGAAGCACCAATCCACATCAATAAAAACAACATCATAACCGTTGAAAAGTTTAAGGCAGTCGTATCAACCGTATTAAAACCAGCCGTTCTGGGTGTTGCAGCACCAAACAATGCTGTTATAAATTTACCGATACCACTGTGCTCTGCCAAGGTGTTGTTATACTCGTTTATATAAAACAAGACAGTTCCTACAACCGTCAGTGTGGTAGTTGTAACCAATGTAATACGACTGTTTAAGTTTAATACCCAAGGTCTATGGGGTTGCTGCTTCCCTGTGAGATAAAATATTTTTTTAGTAAAGAAGTATTTAATGTACTTAACAATATTAACAACTATTGGAAAACCTAGTCCTCCCAAAACAAATGCTGCAATAATAATACTTTGGAGCATATAATTATATCGAAATCCTGTTTCATATAAACTGTTTGATAATGTTGAGAATCCTGCATTGCAAAAAGCAGACACGGAATGAAATACAGCAAAAAAGAAACGTTCAAAAAACGAGTTGAACAAAGATTTATCGAGGCTTGTATAGATGAGTATAGCTGCTGAAAATTCAATTAAAAATGTTATAACCAATATTCTTTTTAAAGTTGAAAAGACTTCACCTAATTTGTTGGCTCCAGTCATATCGCTTAATGTTAACTGGTTTTCGTAACTGGTGCCACCTTTAAAAAAATAACTAAAATAACTTGCCACCGTAAGAATCCCAATCCCTCCTGCTTGGATAAGACATAAAATTATTGATTGCCCAAATGTTGTAAAATAACTTCCTGTGTCTACCACAATTAATCCTGTGACACAAACCGCACTGGTGGAAGTAAAGAGTGCATCTAAAAATGAAATACCTTGGTGAGTGGCCTTGGGCAGTATTAACAATAAAGCGCCTAACATTATAATACCCAAAAAACTTATTATAAATAATTGAGCAGGATTTAATAATGTTCTCTTATAGTTTATATTTTGTTCTGAAAATTCTCTAATAAAAGTTAATATAATAGCAAATTTCACCCAAATATCATTGTAAAGAAATGAAATGTGTCTATGGGCATCTTCTCCCAAGAAATGTACATATAATATTATGATTGTTATTATAACAGTAACCGCATCAAAAATAATTACGGAGCGTTTTATTTGTTTAAACTTTTCTAGATAACGAACTAGCGTTGCTGCAATGCCTAAAGCAATGACCACAAAATAAAACGTGTTGAAAATTTGCTGTACAGGTTTTGATTTGTCAAAACCAAAATCTGCAATAAAGATGATAATTCCAAATGAGCTGACCCATAATGCAATAAGATATAACCACTTCATATCCAAATGCATTTTCCTGCTATATTATTAATAAATAAATTGAATTTAAATGATTGAAATTATTAAAATTGATAAAACGGCTATCATAATTTCATCCCTTATAAGATTTGTTTTTTTGAGACATTCTTTAATAATTCACAAGGGTTTTTAATTCAATCATCACGATCATTTTTAAATAGTGCCCTGACTGCTTCTGCGATTAACCAAAACAAAACAATAGCACTAATTATTAACAAAAAGATTGTTTTCATTTTTTTTATATTAACGGAGCTAACACAACACAAAGTAACAGTGTATGTTATAAGTAAAGGATAAAATTAGGAGAGTATGTATAAAGATTTTATAAAGAAATTGAATATGAGTTGTTGAGATTAGGTGTCTAATGATTGTGGTTGTTTTGAATTTTTTAATACACACAAGAGAGCTAATACATCAAAACTTAATCATTTATTAACAGACCACAAAGAAACAGATTATGTTATAAGTAAAGGATAAAATAAGGAGAGTACGTATAAAGAATTTATAAAGATTACTGAAATCGATATCCCACACCACTTTCTGTTATAATATATTGTGGGTTGTTAGGGTTGTCTTCTATTTTTTTTCTTAATGTG
>JAGXIN010000050.1 GCA_024635575.1 Flavobacteriia bacterium | reverse complement strand
ATTAATTATTTAAAATAAAATTCTCAATATCTTTCATACTAATTTTGTGCTCATAAATTGCTTTTCCAATAATGGTGCCTTCACAACCCATTTCAGCCAATTTAGGCAATTCTTCAAAGGTTGAAATTCCTCCGGAAGCAATGAGTTTTATACCTTTCACTTCAACTAATATTTTTTTATACAACTCAAAACTCGGACCTTCGAGCATTCCGTCTTTCGCAATATCTGTACAAATCACATATTGAATTCCTTTCCTTTGGTACATTTGTATAAAAGGAACCAAATCTTCATTGGAATCTTCCAACCAGCCCGAAACAGCAACCTTTTCATTATTGGCATCAGCACCCAAAATAATTTTATCCGAACCATATTCGGCAATCCATTTTTCAAATATCTCCCTGTTTTTTACGGCAATGCTTCCTCCGGTAATCTGATTGGCACCACATTCAAACGCAATTTTCAAATCGGCATCCGATTTTAATCCGCCCCCAAAATCTATTTTCAATGTTGTTTTTGAAGCTATTTGCTCCAGAATTTTGTGATTTACAATTTTGCTCGATTTTGCACCATCTAAATCCACCAAATGCAAATATTCGATTCCGTGAGACTCAAACATTTTAGCCACTTCCAACGGATTTTCATTGTAAATGATCTTGGTGTTGTAATCGCCTTTCGACAAGCGGACACATTTTCCGTTTATGATATCTATTGCGGGTATGATTCTCATTTATATTGTTTAATTGTTGATTTGTTTAATCGTTTAATTGAAAAAAATGTCATTGCGAAGCAAATTTTTATTTGCTGTGGCAATCTCATCTTATTGAGTTAAATCATTATGAGACCCTGAAACAAGTTCAGGGTGACGAAAATTAATTATAACTCCAAAAAATTCTTCAATATTTTTTCTCCTGCCTTACTGCTTTTTTCAGGATGAAATTGTACCCCGTAAAAGTTATCTTTTTGCAAGGCTGAAGCGTATTTTACGCCATATTCAGTGGTTGCAATGGCCTCATCATTTAACGGAACATAAAAACTGTGCACCAAATACATAAACTCCTTTTCAGCAATTCCTGTAAACAGTTCTGAATTCAAATTTTCAATTTGATTCCAGCCAATTTGAGGGACTTTCACTGTATTGTTAAACTTGACAACATCAACATCAAAAATTCCCAGCCCTTTTGTTTTCCCTTCTTCGCTGTATTTGCACATCAACTGCATTCCCAAACAAATCCCTAAAACAGGCTGTTTTAATGTAGGAATCAATTTATCCAAACCAGTTGATTTTAATTTTTCCATCGCACTGCTTGCCTCACCAACACCAGGGAAAATCACTTTATCAGCTCCCTGAATTTCTTTAACATCGTCTGATAAAACGGCTTCATAACCCAAACGTTGAATGGCAAATTTTATGGATTGGATATTCCCCGCCCCGTAATTTATAATGACTATTCTAAGCCCCCCAACCCCCAAAGGGGGAGCTGATGCTGGTTGTGTTAAATTTTGACTCATTACCTTTTGATATTTAACTTTTAACTTTTTTATTCCCCCTTTGGGGGTTAGGGGGCTTATAGCACTCCCTTCGTGCTTGGCAAAATCATTTTTTCAGGATCTCTTTTAACAGCGGCTTTTATGGCTTTTGCAAATGCCTTAAAAATGGCTTCAATTTTATGATGTTCATTTGTGCCCTCAGCTTTGATATTTAAGTTGCATTTTGCACCGTCAGTAAATGATTTAAACAAATGAAAAAACATTTCTGTTGGCATTTCCCCAATCATTTCACGTTTAAAATCAGCTTCCCAAACCAACCAGTTTCTTCCTCCAAAATCTATGGCAACTTGTGCCAGACAATCATCCATGGGCAAACAAAATCCGTAACGTTCTATGCCCAATTTATTTCCCAGTGCTTTTGCAAAAACTTCACCCAAAGCAATCATGGTGTCTTCAATGGTATGATGTTCATCCACTTCCAAATCACCCTTTACTTTAATGGTTAAATCCATTTGACCATGACGTGCAATTTGATCAAGCATATGGTCAAAAAAGGCAATTCCTGTCGAAATATCGCTTTTCCCTGTTCCGTCCAGATTTAGTTTGATGTAAATGTGGGTTTCATTGGTATTTCTTGTGAGTTCAGCAGTTCTGTTTTCTAATTTTAAAAACTCATAAATTTGTTGCCAATCATTAGTTTCAAGTGCAATGAAATTATTTAATTCATCTCTTTTCACAGTGATTTCTCCAGTTCCAAGATGGGTGTTGTCATTGATAAAAATTCCTTTTGCTCCTAAGTTTTTAGCCAATTGAATATCTGTTAATCGATCACCAATCACAAAGGAATTCTCCAAATCATATTCGTCCGAAAAATACCCTGTTAATAAGCCAGTATTGGGTTTTCGGGTAGGGGAATTTTCCGAAGCAAACGTTTTGTCGATAATCACACTACTAAATACAACGTCTTCATTTTCAAAAGTTTTCATTACAAAATTCTGAACCGACCAAAAAGATTCTTCTGGATAAGCAATTGTTCCCAAACCATCCTGATTGGTTACCATCACCAATTCATAATCTAGTTCTTTGGCTATTTTGCCTAAATAAGTGAATACTTTCGGATAAAATATTATTTTTTCAAAGGCATCAACCTGCTGGTCATCCGGTTCTTTAATCATGGTGCCATCTCTATCTATAAACAGTACTTTTTGCTTCATTTTATAGTTCTTTTAATGCTTTAATCAATTTTATATTTTCACTCTTTGTGCCAATAGTTAATCGCAAGGTGTTTTCACATAATGGCTGGGTTGTTCTATTCCTGATCACAATCCCTTTTTCAATCAGTTGATGGTATCTTTTTGTGGCATCATCCACTTTTACTAAAATAAAATTAGCATCAGACGGATAAATTTTTTCAATAAATGAGATAGATGTTAATTTGCCAGTCAGTTTTTCACGCTGTTCTAAAATTTTATCAATTTCATTTTTGACTTTATTTTTAGTCAAAATCCGTTTCAATGCTTTTTGCTGTGTCAATTCATTCACATTATACGGCGGTTTAATTTTATTTAAAACTCCAATTATTTCTTCGGAAGCATAACAGATTCCCAATCTTATTCCTGCCATTCCGTAGGCTTTAGACAAAGTTTGCGTCACCACCAAGTTCGGAAATTCATTGAGCCTTTGCAACCAGCTTTTTTCTGAAGAAAAATCAATATAGGCTTCATCAATAACAACCAATCCGTTAAATGAATTCAACAATATTTCAACATTTTCATTGGTAAAAGAATTGCCGGTCGGATTGTTAGGCGAACATAAAAACAAAATTTTTGAATTGGCATCTGACACTTTAAAAATTTCTTTCACATTTGGTTGAAATTTATTCGTTAACAACACTTCCCTTTCTTCAATATTATTGATGTTAGCCAACACTTTATACATTCCGTAAGTTGGCGGCAATGTGATAATATTGTCTATTTTTGGTTCACAAAAAGCCCTGAAAATTAAATCCAGTACTTCATCGCTTCCATTTCCCAATAAAATTTGAGTTACAGGAATTTCCTTTAATTTTGACAATGCTTCTTTTACAGTAGTTTGTTGCGGATCCGGATAACGATTAACGCCATTTTCAAACGGATTTTCGTTGGCATCCAAAAAAACGATATCAGCAGTCACCCCTTTAAATTCGTCTCTTGCTGAAGAATACGGTTTTAATGCCTTAATGTTTTCACGAATCAGTTTTTCAATTGCAAACATCATAATTTCTTTAAACTATTTAAACGCAAAGTCACTGCATTTTTATGTGCCGTCAAACCTTCTGCATCCGCCATTAACTCAATGGTTTTCCCAATATTCTGAATTCCTTTTTCTGAAATTTTCTGAAAGGTAATCGATTTCAGGAACGAATCTAAATTTACGCCTGAATATGCCTTGGAATATCCGTTTGTAGGCAATGTGTGGTTGGTTCCGGAAGCATAGTCTCCAGCGCTTTCCGGCGTATAATTTCCAATAAATACGGAACCTGCATTTTGAACGTTTTCAATATAAAAATCGTTATCATTGGTACAAACAATAAAGTGTTCCGGCCCGTATTCATTAATGATTTCGATTGCAATTTCTTTGGATTCCACAAAAATTAACTTTGAATTTGCGATGGCTTTTTCGGCAATTTTTTTTCGGGACAATAATGGCAGTTGCATTTCAATTTCCTTTTCAACTTCTTTTAATATTTCCATGGAAGTCGATACCAAAATCACTTGACTGTCGGTTCCGTGTTCTGCCTGACTCAATAAATCAGAAGCTACAAAACTCGCGTTTGCTGAATCATCGGCAACAATTAGCAATTCACTGGGTCCGGCTGGCATATCAATCGCCACACCATATTTGGTAGCCAGTTGTTTTGCAACTGTAACATATTGATTGCCTGGGCCAAATATTTTATAAACCTTTGGAATGGTTTCTGTTCCAAAAGTGAGTCCGGCAATGGCTTGAATTCCACCCACTTTTAAAATTTTATCAATGCCGCAAAGTTGCGCCGCATATAGAATTGCAGGGTTTATTTCTCCTTTTTTATTGGGTGGTGAACACAAAACGACTTCTTTACAACCTGCAATTTGAGCCGGAATAGCCAACATCAATACCGAAGAAAACAAAGGTGCCGTGCCTCCTGGAATATACAATCCCACTTTCTGAATCGGTCTTTTTTCTTGCCAACATTCTACACCTTCAACAGTTTCTACAAAAACATTTGCTGTTTTTTGCGCCAAGTGAAATTTTTCTATCGCTTTTTTAGCCTGTTGCATGGCCTCTTTTAATTCATTTGACAAAGCTTTTTCAGCTGCTGAAATTTCTTTGGTTGAAACGCATAAATCGTCTAACGCTACACCGTCAAAGATTTCAGTATACCGTTTTACGCCATCATCACCGTTTCTTTTGACATCATCAAAAATAGATATTACCGTATTTTCGACAGATTCAATGGTTTGTGTTGGTCTTTTCAACATGGAAACCCATGCTGTTTTTTGCGGATTTATTATTTTTTTCATTGTATTAATTACTGTTGATTCGTTTATTTGTGTAATCGTTTAATCTTTAAATTTTAACCTTTTCAACTTTTAACTTTTTAAAGCCCAACGCGCCAGCTGACCCATTTGCTAAAAATGTTCACCGAACATTTTTTTAACGCTTTGTTCCCCCCTTTGGGGGTTAGGGGGCTTTTACACCACCATTTTTTCAATAGGAACCACCAGTAAACCTTCAGCACCCAATTCTTTTAACGCATCAATTACTTCCCAAAAAGTATCTTTTTCAATTACCGTATGAATGGAGCTCCATCCTTCTTCTGCCAAAGGCAATACTGTCGGACTCCGCATTCCCGGCAATATTTTAATGATTTCCGCAATTTTATCATTGGGTGCATTCATTAAAATATATCTGGATTTTCTTGCCTTTAACACGGCCTGTATCCTAAACTGAAGTTTGTTTAATATCAACTGGCTTTCAGTTGATATTGATGGCGAAACAGCTAAAACCGCTTCACTGTTTAGCATCACTTCAACTTCCTTTAAATTATTTTTAAACAAGGTGCTTCCGCTTGAAACAATATCGCAAATGGCATCTGCCAAACCAATGCTTGGTGCGATTTCCACAGATCCGCTAATGATATGAATGTCTGGCGTTATATTAAATTTCTTGAAGTATTCCTTTACAGTATTCGGATAAGAAGTAGCAATGCGCATTCCATCTAAATCGTTGATGCTTTTATAATGTTTTCCTTTAGGTACAGCCAAAGAAACGCGACATTTAGAAAATCCGAGTTTTTCAACTACGGTGATTCCATTTCCTTTTTCAATCAAAACATTGTCTCCAATAATAGCGATATCAACCACGCCATCTTTTAGGTACTGAGGAATATCCCCATTTCTCAAATATAAAACTTCTAAGGGAAAATTACTTGCCGATGCTTTTAGTTGGTCTTTTCCATTGTCTATGGAAATGCCACAATCTTTTAACAATTGAAGAGAATCTTCATTTAACCTGCCGGCTTTTTGAACTGCGATTTTTAATTTACTCATTTTTATTTTTTTGTTAATTTGTTTGAGTAAATCAATGGTTTTTAATAAAAAAACCCGCTTGATGAACTCAAACGGGTTTTAAATATATGTTTAATTTTTACACAATACATTTTCAACTCACCTGAGTGCGACTATGAAAATGATGATGGTGGATTTGTGTAAAATTCATTTCTCTGATTGTTATTATTTGACAAATATATAAAAATGTTTAATATTCCTACACTACTTGTTCTAATAATTTACAATTAGCTGTTTTTTTGTTAAATAATTAACAGTTGATAGTTAGCTGTTTAGGCGTTTAACTGTTGAGTCGTGTATCTGTGAATTACTCATTATGGTTAATTGTCTAATTGCCAAATCATTTATTTTTTATTTTAAACACTATTTTCAATTCAAAATCAACAATTAAACAAATAAACGATTCAACAAATCAACGAATCAACAATTTTTTATGGGCGTTTTTTAAACTTTTTAATTATTGAATCGGACAATCGCTCAATTTTCATCATCGGCTAATTGACTAATTGACTAATCCGTTAATCAGCTAATTGACTAATTTGTACTTCCCTGAATAGTGTTGACCGGTTTTATTAAATTTTTAAAGCCAAAAGTCCTGTTTTTTGACTCATTTTTTTTGATCAATTTTAGCCCGAATGCTATGGTCACTATAACACTCCATTCACACTATGTACGGAGTATGTACGGAGTATCCTCCCTTTATCGTCCCTTTTGCCTATCTGCAGGCCCTTATTTTATTAGGGTTTTGGGATATCCCAACATTGATTTTTGACGATTTTACAGTGACATTGTTGTGTAAATTACATTTAACGATCATCAACACAATAAATCAATTATTATGCAAAAACAGGATGATGTGAACTTCCCTGATTGGTGTTGACCGGTTTCTATTAATTTTT
>JAGXIN010000170.1 GCA_024635575.1 Flavobacteriia bacterium | reverse complement strand
TCCTTCCTATAAAATTAAGAATAATTCTGTTTTAATCAGCTATATAAAATAGTATCTTTGAAAAAAATTAAAAATCATGAATTTAAATCTGATTCCTAACATAAAACATTCGGATAGTAATAACTTCTTTTTACTGGCTGGTCCTTGTGCTATTGAAGGTGAAGAAATGGCTTTGAGAATTGCGGAACACATTTTAAAAGTGACCGATAAATTGGAGATTCCATTTATTTTTAAAGGAAGTTTTAAAAAAGCCAACAGATCAAGAATCGACAGTTTTACTGGAATTGGAGATGAAAAAGCCCTTAAAATACTTAAAAAAGTATCCGAAACTTTTAACATCCCAACAGTTACCGACATTCATGAAATTTCAGATGCTGCGATGGCGGCTGAGTATGTTGACGTATTGCAAATCCCAGCTTTTTTAGTGCGCCAAACCGATTTGGTGGTTGCAGCGGCAAAAACAGGCAAAGTTATCAATCTGAAAAAAGGACAGTTTATGAGTCCGGGTGCCATGAAACATGCCGTACAAAAAGTAAAAGACTGCGGCAATGAAAAAGTTTGGATTACTGATAGAGGAACCATGTTCGGATATCAGGATATGATTGTTGATTTTAGAGGGATTCCAGAAATGCAACAGTTTGCGCCAACAATTTTAGACATTACACATTCCTTGCAACAGCCAAATCAAAGTAGTGGCGTTACTGGCGGAAAACCGGAATTGATTGAAACTATTGCCAGAGCTGGAATTGCTGCAGGTGTTGATGGATTATTTTTAGAAACCCATTTTGATCCAGCCAATGCAAAAAGTGATGGTGCCAATATGCTGGATTTAAAGTATCTAGAAAATTTATTAGCCCGTTTGGTTGCCATCAGAAAAACAATAAACAGTTTTCAATAAACAATTAGACAAGCTTATCAATGCTCATAAAAAAAGCGACAAAAATTTTAAAATTTTGTCGCTTTTTTTAGTGTTTCAATATATTATTATCCGCATTTGGTATGTCCGCAATTTTTGCATTTCAAACAACCTTCTTCATAAATTAATCCGTTAGGATCACCGCATTCAGGACATTTTTTATCTACAGCATCCGTACCATCTTCCACAAATTGTTTTAAAGCCCGGGCAATACCATTTTTCCATGTATTGATATTCTCATCATACATGTTTAAATTATTAATTAAATCAACAGCATAAGGTATTGGCATGCCATGACGCAATACGCCTGAAATTAATTTGGCATAATTCCAATATTCTTTATCAAAAGTACGGGAAAGTCCTTCGAAAGTAACTTTGTACCCCTCCTTGTCCAAAAATTGAAAATCGTAACGTGATTCTCCTTTTTTGTCTTTATTTTTAATTACCCAGCCTTCTTCCAGCCAAGCAGGTAAAATGAAAGCATCTTCAATTTTTCCTGTAAATATTTCATATGGCTTGTTATTTATCAAACCTACAACAGCCACCCATTTCTCATAATCGTTTTGGAAACGAACTACTTTTGCTGCAATTTTTTTAGGGCGTTTTGGAAAAACAGTTTCTGCATAGCAATCCAGAATTTTATCTTTCTTTTTATCATCGTTGGCGATTAAAATTCCACTTCGAGAACCATCTCTGTATACTGTAATTCCTTTTAATCCTTTTCTCCATGATTCAATATAAATATCACCAACCAAATCAACAGGGACATCACTGGCCAAATTAATGGTTGAACTAATGGAATGCGTGGTGTATTTTTGAACCAGAGACTGCATTTCTATACGTTTTTTCCAGTCAATTTCAGGGGCTGTTGAACCGCTATACGGACTTTCTTTTATATCGGTTTTACCAGTAACCTCCATCCATTGTTTTAACTTTGGATGATAAACTTCAAATTCTTCAAAAGCGTCACCCATATCATCAACATAGGCCACTTTGGCATTGGTATCATCTTGATTAACTTTTCTTCTTCTTTTGTAAGACAATAAATACACAGGTTCTATGCCCGATGATGTTTGGGCCAACATACTTAAACTTCCTGTTGGTGCTACGGTACTTATTGAAATATTCCTTCTTCCGTATTTCATCATTCGTTCATAAACATCAGGAAATTCTTTTTCCATCATCTGTACAAACTCAGAGAATTTTTCAATTTCAGGGCTAAATACATCAAATTTACCTCGGGTAATTGCCATGTCAATACTGCTGTCGAACTCACCTCTCAATTTGGTTTTCATGATTTCATCAACAACCGCTATTGCTTCATCCGTATCAAACTTTTTACCCAAAGCAGCCATAGCATCAGCCAAAGCAGTAAATCCTAATCCTGTTCTTCTGCCCTTCTTACCTGTTTTATATAATAATTTCCATGTATCTATTTCAGCCTTTTTAATTTCATCAGGCTCTTTATCATGCATTATTTTATTGAATATTTTATTTACGGCTTCCAATTCCAAATCCACCAAATCATCCATTAAACGCTGAGATTCATACACAACTTCATAGAATTTTTTGAAATCGAACTTGGCTTTTTCAGTAAATGGATTTTCAACAAAACTATATAAATTAATCGCTATTAATCTACAACTGTCACCGCCTTGCATGGCAATTTCAGAACAAGGATTTGTAGAACTATTTTTAAATCCGGGATAAATGGAAGATGTTGAATAAAAATGTTGACGATCCCAAAAAATTAATCCAGGTTCAGCTGTATTATGGGCGCAAGTTATAACAGTATCCCAAAGTGATCTTGCTTTAATAACTTTTTTATAGGTTGGTGTTTTGCTGTCAATTGGCCATCGCAAGGTATAATCATCATCATTTATCACTGCTATCATAAATTCATCGGACAACCGAATAGAAATATTTGCTCCAGTTACTTTTGTCAAATCTTGTTTTATGGTTATAAAATCCTCAATATCAGGATGCGCAATATCCATCGTTAGCATTAACGCCCCTCTTCGACCGTTTTGGGCAACTTCTCTGGTTGTATTTGAAAAACGGTTCATAAATGAGACCGCTCCTGTTGTGGTTCCCGCAGCATTTGAAACTTGGGCGCCGCCGGGTCTTAAATTCGACAAATCCACCCCAACGCCACATCGTCTTTTAAACAATTGTGCCAATTGCTGATCTGTATAAAATATGCCTCCATACGAATCATAAACTGGAGGTACAACCACGCAATTTGACAATGAAGCAATGACGTTATTGTTTCCTAAAGAAGACATCACGCTACCTTGCGGAATAATGTATTTGAAATCTTTAAATAAATTAAAGATGGCTTTTTCTGATAAAAATTGGCGATTTTTTCCATAATCTGAAAGGCCTTCCCCTTTCTTTTCACCTACCTGATACTTCTTTTCAATACGACCAAATTCCACAGCCATACGTTGATGCATTTCATCAGGTGTCAACTCCAAAAAATCGCCATCTTTGGTTTTCATCGCATACTTATTTATCCACGTTGTTGCTGCAAGTTCATCACCTTTAAAATAATCTAAGTTGCTCTTTAACAAATCATTATAGGTAAAAGTTTTTGGAAATACTAATTCTTCTATCATTTTTAGGTGGGTTTATGGTTGCTGAAAATCGAGCTATAAAATTATTGAATATTTAAACTTAAACCGTGTTAAATTTTAATTAGTTAATAACATTTGATTGTTGAAAAGTTATAATTTTAAAACAATTTTTTTTTGTAGTTTTAGATTTTGTTAAAATTTCTGAAAGATTGAACATTAAAATTCATAATTTGTCATTAAGAGGAATCACCGGAATTTTCGCTGGGATATTTTCTTTGATTTACATTTTTGGAATTCATCTTTTATTGTCGCATTATGTTTCCGGTTCGTCAGCTGTTTCAGTATTACCAATTTCTTTTTTTGAAATTCTGATTTTTGGTATTTCTTTCCTCTTTATTTTAATATCCTACTTTACAATAGTCCTCATTAATAAAAGAAGAAGAAAGAAACTATATTTAAGAAAATGGGACTTTAAAGCAAAAAAAATTCGCCGTAATTATTTGATACATCTGCTGGCTGGAGGAATTATTTTATATTTTTTGATGACTAACGGACTTATTAAAATTGCCCTCCCAACTTCACTGCTGCTTTATGGATTTGCAGGAATTATCTCAAATAAATATACTTATGGCGCCACTGCTATTCTGGGAATTGTTTTCCTTACCCTTGGAGTTTTAGCGATATTATTCCCAAGTTTAGCATTTTATTTGTGGGGGTTTGCTTTTGGAGTTTGCCACATTATTTATGGCCTGATTTATTATAATTACAATAGATAAAGATGGTGGCTGTTGGTTGCTTATGTTCCGTTGACCTTTGGTTTTTAGGTTTTCAACCTTCTAACCAAATCTTCCAATCCGTTTAATTGAATTTCATAAACCAAATGCATCATTTCTCCCAACTTATTCTTTGGAAACCCTTTATTGCGATACCATACAATATAAAATTCAGGCAAATCGATTAAATATACTCCTTTGTATTTTCCGAAGGGCATTTTGGTATTTGCCAGTTTTTCCAGTAAATGTTGCTGATTATTTTCCATCTACAAAATCTTGCAAATAACTGAAATGCTCCGTAAGTTTTCCATTTTCAGTCATTTTGGCTCTACGAATCACGCCATCTTTGTCATCATTGAAAAAGGCCGAAATTACATGTTTTGCAAAACTGTATCCGAAACCTTCTGAGGCATCTTTTGGCAATTCACAAGGCAAATTATCAACTGCCATAACCGCTATTGCATCTTTATCCATGAAATTTACTTCTTGCTCACTTTTTGGATTGTACCCATAAATTGGGTCTTCAATTGTTGAGGAACGAATGGTGCAAGCCACTGGACCATCAATGTCACAACTGATGTCGGCTACCACTTTAATCTTAAACCCATGGGATTTGGCATCATCTTTTGTAAAAATATAAGGAGCGTCAACACCATAAAAATGACCTGTTATATACACATCTGCCACTTTGGCAAAACGCATAAAATCACTTTCATATTCTTGTGGATTCCTAAAAAAATCGTTTTCATCCTTAACAATTCCGTCTTTTCTTTTATTGTAATCTAAAACATCTATCTGAACACAAACAGG
>JAGXIN010000005.1 GCA_024635575.1 Flavobacteriia bacterium | reverse complement strand
AGGCATTTGAATTGCTTTACCTGTGGCAACAACTTCTGTTCCTCTGCTTAAACCGTCTGTTGAATCCATAGAAATGGTTCTAACGGTATCTTCACCAATATGAGATTGTACTTCTAATACCAACAATGAACCATCTTTTCTTGTGATTTCCAAAGAATCGTATATTCTTGGAAGTTCAGATTCAGATTGAAATTCAACGTCTATAACCGGTCCAATAATCTGTGCAACTCTGCCTGTAACTTTTGCCATTACTTTAACTGTTTATTTTTTAGATATTTACTCTTTTAGGCTTAGCCTTTATTTTCAAGGTGCAAAGATAGTTTTTTGATTTTGTTTTGAAAAAAAAATAGTTGTTTTTTTAAAAAATAAACGCCCTAAAAATTTAGGACGTTTATTTTTTAAAATTCTATTGATTTTTATGGATTTATTGTCCAAGAAGCAAAAAATTGTGAACCAATACTTCCATTTCCTGGTGCACTCATATATTCTTTACCGCCAATATTGGCCCCGCCAATTTTAAACATCGACTTCCATTTTGGAACCATATAATTTATTTGTGCATCAACTACAGTTTTTGCATCAATAATTGCATCAGCAAAAGTGGATTCCCACAAATATTTATCATTCCAACGCAGATTTATATTAAATCCTAAGTTTTCAAGAACATCCGTGTTTCCAAAAGAAACTTTCACTTTATGTTCCGGCGTATTAAATCCGGCTTCATAATCAGGATCAGAACTTTGATCAAAGTCAAATTTCGCAAAGGTGTAATTTAAGCCAGCACTGTAATTACCATATATTTTAGAAGTTAAACCGATACTTCCCCCATAAGATGATACATCAGCATTCGAGTTTGTATATACTTGAAATGGTTGGTAATCTCCATTTCCTATAGCTATTAAAGCATTCGGCTGTTGAACGACTGGATGAACATCAGAAAAATCGACTTGACCATAATGTGGTACAACAACAGTTTTATTTCCAATAAAATCTTCATATTTGTTATAATAGGCACTTGCATCTAAAGCAAATGTTCCAAAACCAGCTCTATAACCAACTTCATATGCTGTCACTTTTTCAGGTTTTACAACCTCAAATTTAGCCACTTCCAGTAATGCAGGATTTGGAGATCCAGCTGCAGCACTAGCTCCAAATGCATATAAAGAAGTTAAGGTAAATGCATTTCTATATGCTGAACTTCCTTTTAACTGAACAGTGCTAGGGAACCCTAACGCTTGTGCAGTTGCACTATTATTTAACGGGTTTGAAGTATATCTGTCAATACTACTCTGGTAAGTGCTATTTGGATCCCCTCCAATATTATCTGGCGCAGAACCAACTAGTATTGCCTGGCCTGCATCTAAACCAATATATTGATCTTGCGTGGTTGGGTTTCTAAAACCTGTTTGAAAAGACGCTCTTAAATTACGTGTTTTCCCTTCGCCTAAGGAGTAAGATAGCGAAACTCTTGGAGAAAAGTTTCCGTCAAAGTTTTGCGCTTTATCATAACGCAATGAACCAGTAAATTTCAATCGGTCATCAACAAATTTCTTTTGAAGCTGAGTATATGCACCATATTCTTCATATTTAATAGGACCATCATAATCTGTAAAAATAGTCCCTTTTGAATCTAAAGAATACTGTCTCCACGAGCCACCAACTTGAACATCTCCAAAATCAATAATGTCTCTTAAATTATAGTTGACATCTCCATGATAAATTTTTGATTGATCTTGAAATTTAGCGCCTGTTAATAAATCTGGATCTGAAATTACAGCATCTAATGCTTCCTTAAATTCTGGAGATCCTGGTTGTAAGGTTACATTTGCATCAGCATATTGTCTAGCGCCAGCATGTAATTGAGGTGAAGCAGCTTGAACATCGGCTAATGAACCACCTGCACCAAGTATTTGTCCGGCACCTGTAGCATAAGCACCTGTATAAGTTCCAAACCATTCTGAAGCTGATTGTTTATTTAAATTTATCCCTGCAAATCTCATATCGTAAGAATCTCCCGCATCTTCATCTGTCATATATGCTCTAACAAAGAAATTATCACCTTTAACTTCCAATTTATGCTGTTGCATAATGAAATTCTTTATGGCATATCTATTAGCCCCTTGGTATATGGTATTTCCATTACCAAATTTTCCGTTATAAATAATTTCAAAATTATTGGCAAAAGGCCTGTAATGCAAAGCAATATCAGTTTTAACACTTTGAGCGACATAATCTGTTAAATCCGATTCTTTATATCCCGTACGCGAAACATTGTCAGCCGGTATTATATTACTTGTACCGGGAGGAAGTTGTCCTGTAGCCTCCATATATTGGGCAACACCTTTAAGGTTCTTGAATGGAGTTACCGATAATTGTACTTCGTCACCATATATATTTGCCTGATCAAAAGCTGTTTGGTTGCCTAAACTTGAAATTACTGTATCTGGGTTTCCAGCTCCGGCATCTACATATTGATTGTAATCTGTGGCATACCATTCTGTTCCTTTTAAATAGGAGAAATTGACTTTGGCCGCAAATTTATCGCTAAATTTATGAGCCACTCTAATTCCTGCATCAACAAAACTATTATCACCTGCTGCTTCTTGTGAGGTAATTCCGGTTTTTCCATAAACACTTATGCCTGGGTATTCAAATGGACTTTTACTTGTCATAAATAAAAGACCGTTAAAAGCGTTGGCGCCATATAAGGCAGAAGAAGCTCCCGGAAGTAACTCAACGGTACTTACGTCAAGTTCCGACATACCCAATAAGTTCCCTAAATTAAAGTTTAATGCAGGAGATGAATTGTCCATGCCATCAACCAACTGCATAAAACGTGTATTGGCAAAAGTTGCAAAACCACGAGTATTGATTGATTTAAATGTTAAACTGTTGGTGTTAACATCAACTCCTTTTAAGTTTTCAAGTCCGTCATAAAAGGTTGGAGAAGACGTGTTTTTGATATCTCTGATATCCATTCTTTCAATGGTTACCGGAGACTCCAAAACGCGTTCTGGTGTCCTTGAGGCCGATACAACCACTTCATCTAATGTTGTGGCAGATTCATCAAGAACTACGCTAACAGTTTGTTCGCTTTGGGTAATTTCAACTTTTGTTGAAGCATACCCAATAAGTGAAATCTCTAAAGTAAAAGGTGGATTTTGAGCTACTTTTATCGAAAAGTTTCCATCAAAATCAGTGTTAGTTCCAATAGATTTCCCTTCAACTTTTATATTGGCACCCGGAATGGGTGCCCCGGTTCTTGATTCTTTCACAGATCCTGTAATAGAAGTTTGGGCAAACATGACTGAGCCCATTAAAAGTACAAAAATAATACTTAATAGTTTTTTCATAATTATAGTTAATAATATTGGTTAATATTAATGCAAAGTACACTTTTTTTCCAATTATAATAATAAGTGCGTAAAAAAAAACATAAGTACTTAATTTTACGCTTTTTTATTGATAATATAATAATTACAAATTTGTTTTCAAATTTCATTCCGCTCAATTGCTTATCGGTTTCACCATCTTTTAGCGCCAATTTTCAAAAAATTGACGATTATGGCAGAGGTGTTTTAGTTAAATAAAGGCAATTTAATTATATGAAACTAAAACGTTTTCGAAATTGCAGTTTAAAAAAACTTTATGTTATAATTTTTACTGTTAATCTCCCTGTTATTTTATTAATCAAATTATATAATTGTTTACAACTAAGAGTTAATGGGATAATAATTATAAATGTACTTAGATTCTTTTTTTTAGATAATTATTTAAAATTAAATTTCTTATTTTCGCATCAACTAAAAACATATTTACTATGACTAAAATAATTCATTCTTACTGGGCTTACATTGTATTAATTTTTATAATTGCTGCAGTTGTAAACGCCGCCATGGGTTTAATTTCGAAAAAAGAATTCAAAGCAAAAGATTTGCGCATTTCATTATTTGCCTTAATTACTGCCCATATTCAACTTATATTTGGTTTTATTGCCTATTATACTTCAGCTTATTATGAGACCATGCGGATTTTAGGAATGGGTGAAGTCATGAAAAATAGTGAACTTAGAAAACCTTTGATAGAACATCCTCTTTTGATTCTTATTGCCATTGCTTTAATTACTATCGGATTTTCAAAACATAAAAAGAAAACAACTGATGCTGAAAAATTTAAAGCAATTTTTGTTTATTATGCGATTGCCTTAATCCTTATTCTTGCAGTGATTCCTTGGAGTTTATGGTTTTCTAATTTATAAAGTCAGTATCCGAAGCCAATTGGCTTCGGTTTTTTTTGAAAAATTATGAAAAAAATCTTAGCCTACTTCCTTTCAGCAATCTTCTACTTTTTTTACGGAAGTTTATTGCTCGTTTTTCACGTATTGCAGTGGCTTGGTTACAACCTCGGAAAATACCGCGGGCATAAAATAGCGGTAGATATCATGAATGGTACTTTTACCTACCTGCTGTATATTTTGGGAACGCGCATAAAATTTATTAGCAAATACCCAATTCCAAAAAATGTACCTTTAATTATTGTGTCAAACCATCAAAACATGAATGATATTTCCCCAATTTCATGGTTTATGAGAAAATACCATCCAAAATTTGTTTCTAAGCTTGAATTGGGAAAAGGAATTCCGAGTGTTTCGTATAATTTAACCCATGGCGGTTCCGTTTTAATCGACAGAAAAGATTCCAGACAGGCTTTAGCTGCCCTCAAAGAATTTGGTCAATATATTGAAAAGAACAACTATTCGGCAGTTATTTTCCCAGAAGGCACCAGAAGTAAAGATGGCGTGCCCAAACGTTTTTCTGAAAACGGACTTAAAATGCTTACCAAATTTGCGCCTTCTGCCTACGTAATTCCAATGACCATTAATAATTGCTGGAAGCTCAACAGATATGGAAAATTTCCTTTAGAAGTTGGCGTAAAAATTACTTTTGAACTTCATGAACCCATCAAAGCAGATTCTTTAGAATTTGTTAAACTTTTTGAAAAGGTTGAAAATACCATTAAAAATGCCGTAATTTAGCAGACTACTACTAAATTAAAAAATATGTCATTACAAAATATCCGGTTAGAGGTCATGCTGACCCTGGAAAAAAGCATCGACACTTTTGTTGAAAAATATTTGATTGCCCCCGAAAAAATTTGGCAACCAACAGATTTTCTTCCAAATTCACAAAGCGATAAATTTATTGAAGAAGTAAAAGAAATCAGAGAAATTTCCAAGGAATTGGATGATGATTTTTGGACCGTTTTAGTTGGAGACACCATAACAGAAGAAGCATTGCCAACTTATGAGTCCTGGTTGCTTGATATTGACGGTATTTCCCAACGCAGCAATAATGGGGGAGATAATGGCTGGGCAAAATGGATACGGGCCTGGACCAGCGAAGAAAACAGGCACGGCGATGTATTGAACAAATATATCTACTTATCCGGAAGGGTAAATATGCGCGAAGTTGAAATGACCACCCAGCATTTAATCGCTGATGGAATGGATATTGGCACAGGCCGTGATCCATATAAAAATTTCGTGTATACAAGTTTTCAGGAATTGGCCACCTATATTTCACATAACAATGTTGCAAAAACTGCACGTAAAAACGGACATACTATGTTGGCAAAAATGTCCAAAATTATTGCCGGAGATGAAATGCGTCACCATATGGCCTATACCGAATTTGTAAAACAAATTTTCAAGTTTGACCCAAGTGAAATGATGTTGGCTTTTCAATATATGATGAAAAACAAAATTGTGATGCCCGCTTATCACTTAAGACATTCTTATGAAGAAAAAGGAACGCTATTTGGTCAATTTTCAACCGTAGCGCAGCGCGCAGGCGTTTATACAGGTTTCGATTATGTGGATATTATTAAAAAATTAAATGCCGTTTGGGATATCGACAAAATTACCGGATTAACCGATGAAGCAGAAAAAGCAAGAGAATATTTGTTGAAATTGCCCGAACGTATGTATCGCATTACAGAACGAATTGTTGTTCCAGATACAAAATATCCATTCAAATGGCTGAATCCGTTACATTAAACAATAAAACAATTTATGATCATTTAATTTCAAAAGTATCTCTGTCATTTAAAAAACCTGGTTTATTTCTAATTTCAGAAATATGATTTTTATCCAAGGTAAAAACAGCTGTTTCTTCTTGATTTGGTTTTGTTTCAGCCAATTGTTCTCCCAAACCGTTATACACCGCTGAATGACCGTTGTATTCATAATTATTGGCATCAAGCCCCACCCTGTTAACACCAATGGTATA
The DNA here is from genome assembly GCA_024635575.1 of Flavobacteriia bacterium. Lineage (GTDB taxonomy): Bacteria > Bacteroidota > Bacteroidia > Flavobacteriales > Flavobacteriaceae > Lutibacter. Next base: position 4,061 of record JAGXIN010000005.1, on the reverse strand, counting down.
GCACATATTTTCAATGGCCCTGGCTTTTAGCAATGTATCCCAAGCTGCTATTCTTATTTTTGGCCAATTGGCAACATAAATTAACAAGTCATAATCCTCTACATTTCTAGCCCAAACCGGGAAACGCAAATCGTAACAAACCAGCGGACAAATTTTCCAACCCTTGTAATTCACAATTAACTTTTCTTTACCGCTTTCATACACTTTATCTTCTCCGGCCAAGGTAAATAAATGCCGCTTGTCGTAAAAATTAATTTCTCCTGAAGGATGTACAAATAGAAACCGATTGTAATATTTTTCGCCTTCTGAAATGACGATGCTTCCGGCAATGGCCGATTTTTTTTCAGCAGCTGTTTCTTGCATCCATTTGACTGCTTCTCCTTGCATTGTTTCCGAAATTTCTTCAGGTTGCATCGTAAATCCGGTTGAGAACATTTCGGGCAAAATAATGAGGTCAACTTGTTCTTTAATTTGATTTATTTTTTCTGAAAAGTTTTTTAGATTCAGTCCTGCATTGTGCCAAACCAATTCGGCTTGTATCACCGCTATTTTTATATGTTGCATAATATTTCTGCTGCTTTTATTAAGGTTTCATCGGTTTTCGCAAAGCAAAATCGCAATACTTTTGTGTCTAAACCGGCTTCATTAAATACGGAAATTGGTATTGAAGCAATTTTTTGTTCTTTCGTCAATCTTATTGCAAAATCAACATCGCTTTCATCTGTTATCTTCGAAAAATTCAACAGTTGAAAATAGGTTCCTGTTGAAGGTTTAAAATCGAAACGGGAATCTTTCAGCAAACTTAAAAACAAATCTCTTTTTTGCTGATAAAAACTGCCCAATTCTAAATAATTATCGGGATTTTTTAAATATTCAGCCAGTGCAACCTGGGTGGGATGGTTTACGCTAAACACGTTAAACTGATGCACTTTTCTAAATTCTTCAGTTAAATAAGCAGGCGCAATACAATAGCCCACTTTCCAGCCTGTATTGTGAAATGTTTTTCCGAAGGAAGCCGTAATAAATGTTCTTTCGGCCAATGCGGGAAACAAGGCTGCCGATTGGTGTTTTTCACCGTCAAATATAATATGCTCATACACCTCATCACTCAACAATAAAATGTTTGTGTTTTTTAACAGCGCTTCCAACTGCAGCATATCCGCTTTTGATAAAATTCTGCCCGAAGGATTGTGTGGAGAATTGATAATGATCATTTTGGTTTTATCGCTAATCAATCCCTTTACTTTTTCCCAGTCTATGTTGAAATCTTCAGGATTTAATTGAACCGAAATTGTTTTTCCTCCAAACAATTCAACGGAAGGTTCATAACTGTCATAGGCAGGTTTAAAAATTATGACTTCATCATCTTTTTTTACGACAGCGGCAATGGCCGTGAATATGGCTTGCGTTGCTCCAGCGGTAATGGTTATTTCTGTTTCCGGATTATAAGAAACATTATATAAATTAAACATTTTTAGGGCAATCGCTTCTCTCAAACTTATAATTCCCGGCATTGGAGCATACTGATTTTTACCGTTTATCATGGCCTTATTCACCAATTCAATCAGTTTTGAATCACTTTCAAAATTTGGGAAACCCTGAGATAGATTTAACGCGTTTTCTTTGACCGCCAAACCGCTCATCACCGAAAAAATAGAGGTTTCTAATTTTGGTAATTTTGATTGAAAGGATAATTTAAAATCTGTCATAATTACAAATATTGGTACTCAAAAGTAAAGTTTTAATTGAAATAAATGGCAATTTTATTGACTAAACCCCATTCGAAATGAATTAAAAAAACTTATTAATGTAAATGTAACTCTTATCAGATTTTGTGTTTCCCGAAGTTCTTCATCACAAAAAACAATTTAAAAATAAATAATTGATCTCATTTAATAGAGTTTCATCTATATTTTGCCAACTTGCAAATAAATATTAACGATGAATTATTTTAAAAACCTTTGGAAAACCTATTCCCCATATTTTACAGATATTTGGCAATATTTAATCATTATAATCATTTTTATAATTGCCGGAATTGTTTATTTGATTATCAACTAAAAAAACCCCAAAAGAAGTTTCTTTTGGGTTTTCATCTAAAAAATTAAAGTTTGATTTATGCTAAACAGTCGCCGCTAAATATTCACGATTCATACGCGCGATATTATCCAATGAAATTCCCTTTGGGCATTCCACTTCACAAGCACCTATATTGGTACAGTTACCAAATCCTTCTATATCCATTTGGGCAACCATATTTTTAACACGGTCCTTTGCTTCTATTTCTCCTTGTGGCAATAAAGCAAATTGAGAAACTTTTGCCGCTACAAACAACATAGCGCTTGAGTTTTTACAACTCGCAACACAAGCTCCGCAACCTATACAAGAAGCAGCATCCATTGATAAATCTGCATTGTGTTTTGAAATTAGAATATTGTTTGCATCCTGCGTATTTCCTGAGGTGTTCACGGAAATATATCCACCCGCTTGCTGAATTCGTTCAAATGACATGCGGTCTATTACCAAATCCTTGATTACCGGAAAAGCATTCGCTCTAAATGGTTCTATATAAATAGTGTCACCGTCTTTAAACATACGCATATGCAATTGACAGGTAGTAATACCTCTGTCTGGCCCATGGGCTTCTCCATTAATCTGTAAAGAACACATTCCGCAAATACCTTCTCTGCAGTCGTGATCAAAAGCTATCGGCTCTTCATTTTTTGCAACCAGACTTTCATTTAAAACGTCCATCATTTCCAAAAATGACATATGTTCTGAAATATCAGTTACTTTATATTCGACCATTTGACCTTTATCTTGTGGTCCTTTTTGTCTCCAAATTTTTAACGTTAAATTCATATCTTTAGTTTATTAGCCATTAGGCAATAGGCAAATTAGATTTGTTGCTTATTGATTTAATAAAGGCATTTAACATTTTATTTTCTTCTGTAATTAAACTTATTAATTTATTATACTGATCTTCATTTATCAAATCTAGTTCTTTTGAAATAATTATTTGAGTTTCTAACTCTAACAATGAACCTCTGGCGATTTTGAGAAATTGAATATAGTTTTGTGTGTAATTTCTACCGTATCCTTCTGCTATATTTGAAGGAATAGAAATTGCTGCTCTTTTCATTTGACTTTGTAAACCAAACACCTCATCTTTAGGTAAATATGTACATATCAAATATATTTCCTTGACAATTTCTAAACCTTTTTGCCAAACTAATAAATCTTTATATGATGTTATTGAACTCATTTACCTATTGCCTTTTGCCTATTTTACTTTTGCCTATTTATAAGAACGAGTTTTTAATTCGATATCTTTAAATTCTAATTCTTCTTTGTGCAGAATGGCTTCACTTGGTTTTCCTGTATATTCCCAAGCGGCAACATAGGCGAAATTTTTATCGTCTCTTTTGGCTTCACCGTCTTCTGTTACATGTTCTTCACGGAAATGGCCTCCGCAAGATTCTTCGCGATCCAAAGCATCTTTCGCAAACAATTCACCCAATTCCAAGAAATCGGCAACTCGGCCAGCTTTTTCAAGCTCTTGGTTAAACTCGTTTAAACTTCCCGGAACTTTTACGTTTTTCCAGAAATCTTCCCTAATTTCTTGAATTTCTGTAATGGCTTCATTTAACCCTTTTACGTTTCTGGCCATTCCAACCTTGTTCCACATTACCAAACCAAGTTTTTTGTGGTAATAATCTACCGTATGTGTTCCTTTGTTGTTGATAAAGAATTCTAATTGGTCTTTAACCGATTTTTCGGCTTCATCAAATTCGGGAGAATCTGTTTTTATTTTTCCGGTTCTGATGTCATCAGCCAAATAATCACCAATGGTATAAGGCAATACAAAATAACCATCAGCCAAACCTTGCATCAGAGCTGAAGCACCCAAGCGGTTTGCACCGTGATCTGAAAAATTAGCTTCTCCTAAAGAATAGCATCCGGGAATTGTAGTTTGTAATTCGTAGTCTACCCAGATCCCTCCCATGGTATAGTGAACTGCAGGGTATATCATCATTGGGGTTTCGTACGGATTTTGATCT